>NZ_WLTU01000014.1:0-10531 GCF_009706275.1 Providencia sp. wls1943 | reverse complement strand
TCTTCTAATACTAAACAGTACTGAATACTGTTCATAGAAAGGTAAATTAACTAGTACTTACAATAGGTTATAAAGCTTATAGGCGTATATTCTAGCTTTGTTGTACATGAGTTTTACGCGATTATATCAGGGTCTAGTACTGGAACATAGCTACCATCTTATAGAGAACAATATGAACTCTCAGCAAAGTTACTGCCTTTTAGTACTTGAAGTTTTTTGAGGCAGGGTAAGCAGGTGGTTTTTATGAAAAAGTGTCCAATGGGTCAACAGAGGTATTAAGAGATACATTATTACCATTGGACATTTTATACTGATTAATGATCACCTATCGGGATTATTGATCATTAAATCAATATTACTATTGAGTTTATCAATTAGCTCTATTAGTACTGAACCCTAACCCGATAAAACCTATCATTATTGTTAATTAGATTTTGTACTCATATCATAATGAATTATGTTATACATGAAAGATATCAGTACTGATCGAGTAGTGTTTTGACTCGCCTAAAATGAATTTTGATGTGAACTCGCGGCAAAGTTACCAGTCTTTAGTACTCGAATTATTATGAATCAGGGGTAATATACTGTTTTTATGAATACTTAAAGTAATCCCTTACTGAAGTAAAAAATGATGTGGTTTTTATATCATTGAAGTAAAAATTCAGTACTTTATATAGATAATTAGTAATGAAAATAAAAATAACTGAATTATAAATTTATACTGTTATTAAAAATAAAGTAATTGTAGATTACACAATAATCAAATTAAAAAAAATAATAAATAGTATATAAAAACAAATTTAGGAGTTTAAAATGAAACAATCAAATAAAAAAATAAAGCCCATACATGTGATGGTAAAAGAATGCGTTGATAAACAAATAGCACTTGGTGAACGAATTTTGAATAATAATGGATTTGGACTTAGCACTAGAACAAAGGACTTTCCTAGTGATGACTTAATTAAAGCAAGAAAAAATTTACTATTTAAAAAATAAATCCCGAGAATAATTATTCTCAATCAATATTTGTATATTACCAAACAAAATACCCTGTTCTAAGCAATAAAATTTGATGTGCTAGTATGAAAATAGCAGATTAATTTCGAACCACACAATAAATCATAATTTATTGTTTACATATGAAATGAGAGTCAAAAATTATCGTTTCTGCAGAGTTACCAGCCTTCACAACTCAAATTTTTGCAGCTCTATAGGGGGCTTTTATCAATCTAAAAATCCCAAGGAATCCTTTACTGAAATAAAAAACACTTGATTGATTATTTCAGTAAAGAAAGGTTTTAGTGCAACATCATGAAAAATATGTAATATATCCATAGTATTACATCTAAAAACTAACAGAAAAATAATCGTTAAAAGCACTTCTTCGTTGATAGCTAGCAAACTACAAGATACCTATTCTTAATTAAAACCTATATCATCTAACACTATACAAGACTTCCAGAGACCATTCATCTCACAGTCATATAAAACATGTATAAATAAACAGTTAAATAATAAGTTAAGATACTTTATAAAAAAAATCTAAGCTGCTAAAATTACTAGCTATTATTCATAATATAAATTAAGTTTCAATGGAGTTAAGCTATGTTAACTAGATTTACTGGAAGAAACTATAAAGCATTTGAGAGTTTTTCATTGGAATTAAAACCATTGACTATTTTACTAGGAGCGAATAGCTGTGGTAAAAGTGCCATATTAAATTCATTTTTAATGCTGTCACAATCAATAGAAGCATCCTCAAATTCTGAAACACCATTTCGTCTTAATGGTAATAGAGTAGGAATGGGAGAATCTTTAAATATTATAAAAGATAAAAACAAAAATAATACTTTAAGCTTTGCGTTTGAATTTGATGAACAAACTGCAATTAAAAGATTAATTAGTGCAGCAAAACGTGAGTGTATGGATATTCATTTTGATTGTGCTAGGTATGTATATCAAAGTTTACGAATGAATAGAGAAATTAGCTCATCAATAGAACCATTGTTAAATGAGTTAGATAATCTTTATTATACAAGTGAAGGTTTTAATTTAACCAACTTATCTAAAATGTCTGAAAAGATATGTTCTATTATTCGCGTATTTAGAGCAAATAAAGACAAAATAAAAGTTAATCAAAGATTTAAAACGCAATCGGGCAAAAAATTCATTAGTATTATGGATGATATTTCATATCAAAAGATACACGATTGTATGGTAGGGCTAATACCTATCTCATTAACTAGATTAGCAGCCCATAGAATTGAATTAAAATTTAAATATAGAAAGAAAGATGACTGTTTTTATATATGTCAAATTAAATTATCAAATAAAAGTAGTGAAAGTATCATAGATATTAAAATTGATTCTTCATCAGATATAACATTAATGTCTGATGTGATTGATAATGATATTTTAAGAAAATCGAAAAAAGACATTAAAAAATTACTAAATTTAAAATCGTTACTTGTATGTGATGCTGATGAAGGTATCAGATTTTCAATGGCTAATTATTTCACTAATTCCAATAATCCATTTGCAATTTATTTCTCGAGAATAATGAGTGCATCATTTAGTGAGCTTAAAACATTGTTTTCTGACGTCAATATTAACCATGTTAGTCCATTAAGAGCATTTCCACAACGATATTATTTATTAGACAAGGCTATTTATCATAATCAATTAAATGCATCTGATGGTACAGAGTTAGCCGAAGTACTGAAAAATAATACCCATATAAAAGATAGTATTAACGAGCTATTAGCTGAATTCAAAATTGCTATTGATGTAGAAAAAGTAAATGATATTATACATAAAATATCAGTTAATCAAGAAGCTGTAAATTTGGAACTAACTGATGTAGGCTTTGGTATTTCTCAAGTTCTTCCTATACTTGTACAAGCTTACTTATCCCCTATTGGTTCGATAACGATAATTGAGCAACCAGAAATTCACCTTCATCCAAAAATGCAAGCATGGTTAACTGATGCATTAATTAAAATAGCTTTAAATAACTCAAAAATGTTTATTATTGAAACTCATAGTGATGCATTAGTTCGTCGACTCAGACTTAGAATAGTTGATGAAGACTCGAAACTATCAGAAAATGATATAGCAGTTTATTATTTAGAAAGAGACAAAATTAATTATAAAACTGAAATAAAGCGTATTGAGGTTACTTCAGATGGTGATATTTCATGGCCTTCAGAGTTTATGGATGTTGAGATTAGCGATACGTTATTAATTCAGCAAAAAAAACTTGATCGTATGATGAAAAAAAATGAGGGGCTTTAAAATGGCATCAGCTCATTGTCTCTGTCCTGGTTTTATTTCTAGTCATATATCAGACCCTGTTATTTTTAGTAATATTTTTATGAATGTCTTATTAAATTCAGATGACCAAATCGTATTAGATTCAAAAGGAAAGCTTATTCTAGAATATTCTAAAGCTGTAGAAAATAATACTGATGCATTTTCATTATTAAAAGTTTGGCAATCACAACTAAGCTCACGTAAAGATGGAAAAATACTATTAACGCATAGCGATATAAGCCAAAATGTTCCTGAGTTAGTTTTTGATTTAATTCAAAAAGCGGCTACAACTTTTGATAGAGACATTGTTACTTCGAATAATGAAGCCTATAGGCCATTCATTGAAGAGTTAAAGAAACAGAGAATATCATTATTTAATCTTCAAAACCTGTCACCTAACAACATTAAAAATGTCTTAAATAAAAAATTATCATTTAGTGAATTATCAAATGATATTGCATGGGCCTTACATAGGCTAGCGAGAACAAACAATAATGGCAATAGCGAAGATGAAATAAATGATCAATTAAGAAACATATTATTAGCAATGAAATATAAAGTAAAAGATCAATCTAGAGAAGGTTCATCTGCATCAGGAAAAAGTGCTGGAGAATTAGATTTGCTTATTGAAGATAATGATGGCTATCTTTTTTCAATTATAGAAGCAATGAAACTAAATAGTTTAAAGGTTAGTTATATTAATGACCATTATATAAAATTATTAACAAATTATAATCCTTTACAAATATCTAAAACAGTACTTATTACCTACTATACGGGTTCTAAATTTAATGAGTGGTGGGAAAGCTATCTACAACATATATCAAATTTAGGTGTTAACATTTTTAACTTTGATGGACATGCAGTCATAACTAAAACTGAAGAAGAAATTACACCATATGCAATGTTACGGAAATTAATTCAGCATTTTGAAGTCGATGGAAGGCACCATGTTTGTATACAATATGCAATAAAAGTTTAATCTTAGCAATAAGGGGAGAGTTATCTCCCTTAATTCTACTTAATTCACTTAAACTTACTACAATGAATATCATTTTACTACTCCCTAATGATACTCACTTAAACCAACTATAATAGTATCATTTAGTACTTGATCCCATCTATATGATTCGGTATCATTTGGATATACTAAATGATACAGGAGGATTTATGATATTTGGTTACGCTCGAGTTTCTTCCAAAGATCAAAATTTAGAAAGGCAGCTTACAGTACTGGAACCTATTTGCGATAAAGTAATACAAGAAAAAGTATCTGGGAAAAATATTAATGACAGACCAGAACTGCTATTGCTCTTATCACACTTAAGACAAGATGATACCCTAATTACAAAATCTATTGATAGATTAGCCCGTAATACTAAAGAGCTTTTGTCGCTAGTGGATGAATTAGTAGAAAAAGGGATCACTGTTAAATTTTTAGACAATAATATGAGTTTTGATAATTCTCCCGCTTCAAGATTAATTTTAACTATGATGGGAGCAGTAGCAGAGTTTGAACGAGGCATTATTGCATCTAGAAGAGATGAAGGTATTGCTATAGCTAAAAAGGCTGGAAAATACAAGGGTAAACAAAAGAATGCAGTACTTCATAGTAAAATTACTGAAATGATAGAGGCTAAAAAATACACTGCGGATGAAATAGCTAAATTATGTGATTGTGGGAGAGCTACCGTTTTTAGAGTTAAAAAATCATTGTCAGTTTATAAATGAATATAGCCACCTTAATTTAGATGGCTATTACTCTTGAATGAATCCTAATGATCTATAGAATAAACTTAGTTATTACTTCTACAATTAACTGCTGACATTGCCATTACTTTATCTTCACTATTATTTAATGGAATAGTTACTATCATTCTAGCATCTGGTTTTTTAATATCTTTATTTAACATATAGTATATTGAGCCTTGAGTGGAACTATTATGTGTACTCGCACTAAGTACTCCCCCATCTAGATTTTCATTAGAATTTAATGGTGGAGATTTATATTCATCACTACTTGAATTAGCTTTAATAATAAAATAATCATTTTTTAATATTAAACTACCACCACCAATAGGAAGACTTTTCCCAATTTTTTTAGTAGATCCATCTAGCTTTGAAGCAACTCCCTCATACATAAATATGTCACAGCTAAATTTCTTTTCTTGATGTTTGAATTTCCCTTGACTATAACCATACCAAAACATCCCTATAAAAAAAACAATCACAAAGGAAACAAAGCTAGATAGCAATAATGCCATAAATTTTGAAAATCCTTTTATTTTATTAAACTCACACCATTTGTATGTTTTTATTAAACAAAAACCTGCTATAAAAATTGCTATAATCAGTATAACTCCAACCATATTTAATAACCCCTTTAATTTTGTCAATTTAACATACCGATTGGGCTGTCACATCCTAATAATTGAGATACGTTAAATTAGAATTTCCTAACCGTTTTCGATATATCTCCGGTGGAAGATTACTTAAACTTTTATGAGTTCGATTCAATTTATAATTTTATTGCCAAAGCCCCATCATTTCACGAAGTTGAGTCAATAATTCAAATAAATAGGCATTTAAAAATTTACGATGTAACGACGATTAATTGAAGCACCAAATTCTCCTTTGATTAAATTTTATCATTCTATGCCGTCTATCATACCACACCTCAGTTAATTGATCGATAATAACGATCGATTTTATTAAATTGATCGCTATTATCTATCAAAACTATCAATATAAATCTCACCAATAGGTAATATCGATCAATTAACTATCTTAGCTCCGCTCACGAAGTGAAAAATTAATCATTTAAATTCAATTGGTTAAGCTTAATGCCTGTTAATGACAAATGAAGAATTTTATATGCAGAGATACGTACATTAGATCTAGTAATCTTAGTTGAATTACTTAAGGATATGTACTTGTTAATCACGCGGCTTGCCATTTTGTCTTTTACAAAAAAAATGTCCAATGGGTCAGCAGAGGTATTAAGAGATACATTATTACCATTGGACATTTTTTTACTAATCAAAGATTTCCAATCAGAGCTTTTAATCATTAAATCTATATCATTATCGAATTCCTTAGATAGCACCATTCTTACAACGTTAGTTGCAATGGTATTAGCATCATCTGAACTTATATAATCAATTTTTTTATGTGAAAACTTTAAACAATTCACTTCAGAAATGACATAATCTCTATATTGACAATTTGTTTTATTATATTCTATATCTTTAAGTAGTTTATTCTCATAATCCCTATCCTCTATTATTGAATTAATTACATGTTGTATGTCATTGTTATTTAAACCTTTATTGATCATACCGTGTATTTTTATTTTGTACTTTAAAAAAGTATCTCCTTTAATTTCAGGAGTCACTCCTTTTTCAAAATACTCTTTTAATTCAATCAGTTCTTTATTTTCATTTTCCTTAGTTAATTCTTTTTCAATCTTTTTAAGTTCCTTTATATCAACATTGGCATTAGACATGTAATCGTCATAAATCGGAAGGAATATCTGGAAATTATATTCAAAAAGTCGTGACATGAAGTAACTGAATTCGTTATTAGACTTTTCCTTTCTATGTTCGTAACTTTGAAAATCAATCATATTATAGTTAACATAAAAATCGTTGTTTTTAATATATACATTGGATTTATTATTAATATGATAGTTTTCAATGAAAGCATCTTTTTGTTGGTTACTTTGTGCATTATCAAATGAATTTTTAAGTGCATTAGCAAGTTCCTTTGCCGATTCTATAACTTCTTCAATATTATTATCATTTGTTTTTATTATACTATTACTATCAATGTAGTAATTTACATTTTTTAATTTCTTTATTTTTCTAAATCTATTGGTGAACTGTTCAATTCTGTCAGGATCTGTTTCTTCACAAATGAAAATATCAACCTCATCCAGTTCATCAATAATACTAAGACCTTCTACAATACTATTAGTACCGATAATGCAGTCATAATCTCCCATTATTCCTTTTCTAAATAAATTTTTTACATTTTCTTCATTTTTAAGATTCGCATTAACTAATATAAATTTTTTCCCTGATTGCTCACCAATATACTTTCCTTTTGCCTTATCATTTATCAAAAGGATAGATTTTCTTTCACTATTCTTTAGATCTCGTATTATTGAATCTTCTTTGCTTTTACAAAAGTAAGTTTGAATCTGTTTTAAAGTATTATCTATTTTTGTAACTTTATTAATTGTTTCAAACTTTATATTGGAAAAATATTCTGGTTTTATTGTTCCTGACATAAAGATAACTTTATTAAAAAGCTTAATAGCTTGCTGAATAGTTTCAATTGTCTCATACTTATAATCATAATCGAATATAATTCCATGAGCTTCATCTATTACTAAATCCCATTGTTTACATTCGCTAGGCTCATCCATCAAGCATTTTATTTGATTCCATGTGGCTATACTATTTTTATATAGATCATTATTACTTCCAGATTGTTCAACGATAGATGTTAACGGCGTTATTATTTTTGTTTTTTCTCTATTCATCATTGCATGATTTTTTCCTATTCCTGTGCTAGCAATTAGTAAATTGATTCCTTTTTTAAATTCTATGTCATCAATAATATCAGAAAGGTATTGATCTTCACTTAGATTATACTCAAAATCATAGTTTGAATTACAATCATTTATTACAGTATTTGTATTTAATAATACCTTGCTTTTTTCAGGAAGGAAGTTCCTTAAGCTCAATATACTGCCATATGATGTATTAGCTTTTTCATACATATCGAATCCAGAGTTTTTCGAATCTAATTTACGCACTAAATCTATTGTTTCTATAATATCATTTTTTTCATAACCGGCATTTTTTAAAATACTGGTTAACTTTAACTTCTCATCATAACTTAAACTCCCTCTATTTTTATCAATTATTAAATTCAATATTTCATCTTTATTCTCCACCGCGTAAAGATAATTATTTTCAATTTTTTTAAAAACATCAGAATTAAACTCATTTTCTATAATTTGATTTTTCTCTAACTTTGAAATATCAAAAAATACTCCTTGGTTATATTCGGAAATGAACACTGATTCATAGATTTTATTTATACGAGGTAAGTATTGTATTTGTAATCTTTTACAAAATGAAGGGTCAGAATAATAAAACATACTCTCCAATGATTTTGAAAAGCTGTTATATTCATCTTTACTTACTGGGTTTAATAGTGGCAAAATGACCCTAAAATGGTCACCAACTTTTAATCCTTGACTACCTGTCGAGTAAAGTAAGTACTCATATTCTTTTAATTTATCTTTAACGTATTTAACTGTATAATCTCCGTCTATATCAATTACTATCGCATAATGTTTTATTATATTTTCGTTAGTTCTTGGCTTACCCTCAGCCATTTGAGCAAATATAGCTCCATCAAAATATTCTTTAGCCTCTTGATATTCTTCAGTATCTGAAGCCTCAAAAGACAACCAAATATCCTTATTTAGAATATATTCAACTATTGAATGCCAATGCTCATTAGTATGTATTATTTCACCAGTTTCACATCCATTAGATGAGTACTTATTTTTATACCATGTAAAGTACAATATTTTATTTAAGTCCATTTTATTTCCTTTTATTATAACCCACTTCCTTGATTTCATAAAATAAAAACAATTCATAATTTAATAACTATTAATAACCCCTATGATTTATATGTATTTTAATAATTATTAAATTCCTGAATATTTTTATTATATTTTTGATGCTAATTTAAGATGATATATTTTTAAGTAAGAAATTATTCTGTAAAATGTGAATAATTTTATATGGAATCCAATGGTGGGCATTCATAGGTTCGTTAGAAAAATGATATACATCATGTCAATACTTTAATTTCAGAATTTCTTTTGTTTTACCTCCTTTTTTAATTGGTCTTGATTTAAATCTCTATTATGCCTACTATCATTCTTTTTACATGTTAATTACTATATTAATTAAAACCAGAAGATATTCTCTAGATTTCATTCATTAATAGGTTGGTTTGAAGTAAAAATTTGAATTTGAGATGAATTAACTCGAGGGTAAAACAGAAGATAATGCAATATATTTTTCTCTATTTTAAATATACTCCTTAAAATTAGATTTGTCAATTATTTTATGCGAATTTTATCGTTATTTTTAATAAACTCAGAGAAGGGTGATTAAAGTGAATTTATATACTATTCAAACAATTCAAGGAAATTGAAATATAATTACTTTTTTTGATAAAAGCATTTTATTATAATTATATCTATTTTCAGTAATAGCAACGCATTGTAAATATTCTTATTTCTAGTAATAATCCTTAAAGCTACTTATCTTTATTTGTAATAACTATATCAAGTACTGGATTTTCATTACATACATTACATACATTACTTACATTACTTACATTACTTACATTACTTACATTACTTACATTACTTACATTACTTACATTACTTACATTACTTACATTACTTACATTACTTACATTACTTACATTACTTACATGCATAAATTACCTACTTAACTTTTTATCTCATTCATATAAAAAAAGAACTATTTTTTACTTCAGTAAGGGATTACTTTAAGTATTCATAAAAACAGTATATTACCCCTGATTCATAATAATTCGAGTACTAAAGACTGGTAACTTTGCCGCGAGTTCACATCAAAATTCATTTTAGGCGAGTCAAAACACTACTCGATCAGTACTGATATCTTTCATGTATAACATAATTCATTATGATATGAGTACAAAATCTAATTAACAATAATGATAGGTTTTATCGGGTTAGGGTTCAGTACTAATAGAGCTAATTGATAAACTCAATAGTAATATTGATTTAATGATCAATAATCCCGATAGGTGATCATTAATCAGTATAAAATGTCCAATGGTAATAATGTATCTCTTAATACCTCTGTTGACCCATTGGACACTTTTTCATAAAAACCACCTGCTTACCCTGCCTCAAAAAACTTCAAGTACTAAAAGGCAGTAACTTTGCTGAGAGTTCATATTGTTCTCTATAAGATGGTAGCTATGTTCCAGTACTAGACCCTGATATAATCGCGTAAAACTCATGTACAACAAAGCTAGAATATACGCCTATAAGCTTTATAACCTATTGTAAGTACTAGTTAATTTACCTTTCTATGAACAGTATTCAGTACTGTTTAGTATTAGAAGA
>NZ_WLTU01000013.1:0-2998 GCF_009706275.1 Providencia sp. wls1943 | reverse complement strand
AATGGGCAAATACCGCGTGACGTGGGGGGAGTTTAATCGCTGGCTTGATTTACAGGGGCGAAAACCACTTGCGTTGTACTCCAAGAGAAAAAATAGTGAGGCTGTCGATTGGGAGGAGCTGGGGGATGATTATCCTGCTCAAGTATCATGGCAGGATGCGAAAGCCTATTGTCAATGGCTAGGAGAATTAAGCGGTAAAAAAACCGATTTACCGACGGAGGCACAGTGGGAATATGCCGCCCGCAGCGGCGGGCAATTTTTGATTTACGGGAATAGTGATAATAAGTTGTATTATGATGGAGACCCCAAACGAAACTTTACTGATGGGTTTTCTCCTGTAGGGAATTTTGCACCGAACCCTATCGGACTGTATGACATGATGGGCAATGGGAAGGATTGGGTCAACGATTGGTATAGTGACGATTATTATCAACACTCCCCCGAAGATAATCCACCAGGACCAGAAAGTGGAACAAAAAAAGTGGAGCGCGGTTATCGTGGCAGTGTTGATGGCACATTAACGATCACCCGAGGGGGTAAACTCCCTGACCATGAGTTTGGTAATGGGTTTCGGTGTGTCGAAAATCTATAATCCCATTGAGAGGATTAATATTTTATCCAGTATGCGCTGTAATCGTTCTAGAGCGACAACTTAAATTCAAATATCACCCGGTCATTACCGACAAAACTTAACGGCCTTGTATCAGCAACTGCCCAACAGTCTTGAGGTGCAGCAAAATGTGGATATGAATCAGCAGACACCGTTAAAACAAGTCGATTTTATCTACGTGGACAGTTGTACGCGCGTATTTGTGAACGATAAGGAATTACGATAATGACAAGGACATGGCGTCTCTGCGCTCCCGTGCTGATAGTGATACTCGCTGGGTGTGATAACCCCCCTACCGCAGAACAACAAAAACAAGCTCAACAACTGGTCAATAATACTTTAAATAATATGGTGTTTGTTGAGGGCGGAACTTTTTTAATGGGAGATTTTGGTGGTAAAGATGGTAAATCCAATTTTGTTTATAGTATTAGTAAGGATAATAAATTTACCCATAATGTAACCCTTGATAGTTTCAGCATCTCAAAAAGTAAAGTTTCATGGGGAGAGTATCTTTTATGGATAAATTTAACAAATAAGCCGTTACCTAAAAGTTATATTGCAATAAAAGAGTGGACAAGTTATCCCCCCGCTAAAGAGTTTATTAAAGATAATTATTTAGCCTCCGTTGGTTGGCAAGACGCTAAAGATTATTGCCAATGGATTGGACAGCAAAGTGGTTTACCTGTTGACTTACCTACCGAAGCTCAATGGGAGTATGCGGCTCGTAGTCAAGGTCAATTTATATCCCTTGCAACATATAATCAACAATTCGATACTGAAGTAATGCATAGTTCTCGAGCCTTTGTGCCACTCAATACACGAAAACCAAATCAAATTGGATTATACGATATGATGGGCAATGGATGGGACTGGACCAATGATTGGTACGATGAAAACTATTATTCAGCTTCGCCTAGTAAAAACCCCCAAGGTCCTATCTCAGGAATCAAGAAAGTGGCTCGGGGATCAGCAGGTACTGATATTTTTAAAAATTTAACGATCAACCGCTATGCTATGGAACCAGTTTTAAACGATATCACCATTACAGGGCGAGGCTTTCGCTGCGCAATCCAATCTCCAACCCCTATCCAACCCGTGACTAAATAGCCAGGATATTCTTTAATCAAACATACCCGCGCCCGAGATCCGGATAGAGCCAAGCCATTATCGACAAAATCTGGCGGCGCTGTATCAACAGCTTCCCGATTGTCTTGAAGTTCTGCAAAATACGGATGTAAATCAGCAAGCGCCATTAAAGCAAGTTGAATTTATCTATGTGGACAGTTGTACGCGCGTGTTTGTGAACGATAAGGAGTTACAATAATGACAATGCCATGGCGTCTCTACACGCCTTTACTGATAGTTTTACTTGCCGGGTGTGATAGTGGGCAAAAAGTAGCTGAATCGGCTAAGTTGCGTCAAGCCTCGATGGATAATATGGTTTCTATTCCTGGCGGGCGTTTTCAGATGGGAGATTTTGGACCGTTAGTGGAAGATAAGCTGCCGTATAGTCTTGACCTTTCAACCAAACCTTTGCATTGGGTGTCCTTGTCGGATTTTAAAATGGGCAAATACCGAGTGACGTGGGGAGAGTTTAATCGCTGGTTGGATGTGCAAGGAAGAGAACGCCTTGAATTTTATACGAAGGGTAAAAATAGTGAGGCCGTCGATTGGGAGGAACTGGGGGATGATTATCCTGCAAAAGTTTCATGGCAGGATGCAAAAGATTATTGTCAATGGTTAGGGAAGTCGAATGGCAAAAAAACCGATTTACCGACCGAAGCGCAGTGGGAATATGCCGCCCGCAGCGGCGGACAATTTTTGATTTTCGGTAACAGTGATAATAAGTTGTATCATGATGGAGACCCCAAACGAAACTTTACTGATGGGTACTCTCCTGTAGGGAGTTTTGCCCCTAACCCTATCGAACTGTATGACATGATGGGCAATGGAACGGATTGGGTTAACGATTGGTATAGTGACGATTATTATCAACATTCCCCCGAAGAGGATCCGCAAGGACCGGAAACCGGAACGAAGAGAGTCGTCCGTGGTTATCGTGGCAGCGTTGATGGCACATTAACGATCACTCGGGGCGGTGAACATCCTGACCATGAATTTGGAAATGGGTTTCGGTGTGTCGAAAATCTATAATCCCATTGAGAGGATTAATATTTTATCCAGTATGCGCTGTAATCGTTCGAGAACGACAACTGAAATTCAAATATCACCCGGTCATTACCGACAAAACTTAACGGCCTTGTATCAGCAACTGCCCAACAGTCTTGAGGTGCAGCAAAATGTGGATATGAATCAGCAGACACCGTTAAAACAAGTCGATTTTATCTACGTGGACAGTTGTACGCGCGTATTTGTGAACGATAAGGA
>NZ_WLTU01000012.1:0-4582 GCF_009706275.1 Providencia sp. wls1943 | reverse complement strand
ATAAACAGAATTTGTCTGGCGGCAATAGCGCGGTGGTCCCACCTGACCCCATGCCGAACTCAGCAGTGAAACGCCGTAGCGCCGATGGTAGTGTGGGGTCTCCCCATGTGAGAGTAGGGAACTGCCAGACATTAAATTTTAAGGTTGTGTCAGTGCTGACTGACAGTACCATATTGCTGATATGGCTCAGTTGGTAGAGCACACCCTTGGTAAGGGTGAGGTCCCCAGTTCGAATCTGGGTATCAGCACCATGAATACTAAAATAGTTTAAAAGAATTTACCTAGCGGCAATAGCGCGGTGGTCCCACCTGACCCCATGCCGAACTCAGTAGTGAAACGCCGTAGCGCCGATGGTAGTGTGGGGTCTCCCCATGTGAGAGTAGGGAACTGCTAGGTTTTAAATATAAGAAGCCACCCAATGGGTGGCTTTTTGCTATCTATCGATTTGTATTTTTGAAAATTCTTCTCAGTTTCTTACTTCTCATATTATTTCCATCTACATGCTATTCACTGCTAGGTCAGGCTGATAGACTTATAAAATCTTAGATCTTATTTGAAAATGAAGGTAGCAATGAACCTGACCGCCGAACTCAAATCGCTTAATAGCTTCGGTATTGATGCCAAAGCTATTAAAGTGAACATTGTACAAAGCGCTGATGCTCTGTACCAACAGTGGACAACAGCAAAAAATGACAATCTTCCTGTACTGTTATTAGGCGGGGGAAGCAATGTGTTATTTATTGAAGATTTTGATGGTGTGGTCATTGTAAACAGAATTAAAGGTATCGAAATTACTGATTCTGCAGATGCTTGGCATGTACATGCATATGCAGGGGAAAATTGGCATCAGCTACTTGAAACATTGCTTCATAAGGGAATATATGGCGCAGAAAACTTAGCGCTGATCCCTGGATGCGTAGGCTCTGCACCGATACAAAATATTGGAGCTTATGGGTTAGAGCTAAAAGATGTTTGTGAGTATGTGGATATCCTCTGCTTGGATACAGGTAGGATCACTCGTATCCCTGCGGAAGAATGCAATTTCGGGTATCGAGACAGTATCTTTAAACATGAATATCAGAATTCGCATGCGATTATCAGCGTTGGATTGACTTTTTCTAAGGAGTGGTCACCAAAGCTAGCGTATGGCGATTTAGCTAAGCTCGATCCTAACACTGTAACGCCTTCAGATGTGTTTGAGACGGTATGTGAGACTCGCAGAAGTAAATTACCTGATCCCGCTGTAACAGGTAATGCTGGCAGCTTCTTTAAAAACCCAGTCGTATCTGCTGAACTCGCGGAGACAATCAAAGCTAGTTACCCTAATTGCCCTCAATATGTTCAGGCTGATGGAAATGTAAAATTAGCAGCGGGTTGGTTGATTGACCAATGCGGCTTAAAAGGCTACGAACTAGGTGGTGCTGCAGTTCATAAACAGCAAGCTTTGGTATTGATCAATAAAGAAAATGCAACAGGAAAAGATATTGTGGAGCTTGCTAAGCATGTCAGACACACAGTTGAACAGCATTTCGATATATATTTAGAGCCTGAAGTTCGCTTTATAGGGCGAAATGGCGAGGTCAATGCGGTGGACTGTATACAATGAAAGAGATGAGCATTCCATTACAAGTTATTGATATTTTAGCGGATGGGCAAATTCATTCAGGGGAACAACTGGGTGAGCACTTAGGAATGACGAGAGCTGCAATTAACAAACATATCAAAACATTGCGCTCATGGGGTCTTGATATTCAAACAGTTACTAGTAAGGGATATCAGCTTCCTTCGCAAATTAACCTATTGAATAAAGAACGCATTGAGCAATATGTTTCTGATTCTAATGTCATAGTTGAACCTGTTATTGATTCAACTAACCAATATATGTTGGATCGAATTCCTCACCTGCAGTCTGGGGATACTTGCTTAGCTGAATACCAAAGTGCAGGAAGAGGCCGCCGCGGACGCCAATGGATTTCACCATTCGGATGTAACCTCTACCTTTCAACATATTGGAAATTAGAACAAGGCCCCGCAGCTGCAATTGGTTTGAGCTTAGTTGTTGGTATCGTAATTGCTGAAACTTTAAATAAATTATGTGGAAACAAAGTCAAGGTTAAATGGCCTAATGACCTCTACATGAATGATAAGAAACTAGCTGGAATTCTGGTTGAACTAACAGGCAAAACTGGCGATGCAGCACATATTATTATTGGTGTTGGTATCAATATTGGTATGAGTAAAAATATCATTCAAAAAGAGGAAACAATTAACCAAGCTTGGTCTGCATTAATTGATGAAATTGAAAATATCGAGAGAAATGAATTAGCTGGTAATATTATTAATTCATTAAAAGAATCATTACATATATTTGAGAAACAAGGATTGAAACCATTTTTGTCTCGGTGGTTTGAATTAGATAATTTTTTAGGTCGTAAGGTTAAGCTTTTGATTGGTAATGATATTGTTGTTGGTATTGAAAAGGGAATAAATGAGCAAGGCGCTCTGTTATTACAAAAAGAAGATGGAGAAGTTATCCCTTATATTGGCGGTGAAATATCATTAAGATCGAATGAAAATTAACTATAGTGGCCGGATAATACCGGCCTTATCCATTATTTTCTTAAGCGTACATTCCGAATAGAATGATTTTCGCCCTTGGTCATAATTAAACTTGCCCGTTCTTTAGTTGGCAAAATATTCTCTTCAAGATTTAAACCATTAATCTCATCCCAAATTGAACTCGCCACATTGATCGCTTCTTCTTCACTGAGCTTAGAATAGTTATGGAAATATGAACCGGTATCAGAAAATGCACCTTGTCTAAATTTCAAAAAGCGTCCGATATACCATTGCTTTAGTAATTGGGGCTCGGCATCAACATAAATGGAAAAATCAACAAAATCCGAAACAAAGACATGGTGAGGATCTTGAGGATAGTCCATATCACTTTGCAGGACGTTTAACCCTTCTAATATTAAAATATCAGGTTGGTCGATGATTTGTGTCTGATCAGGAACAATATCGTAGGTTAAATGCGAATAAACAGGGGCTGCAACATTACGCGCTCCTGACTTGATTTGAGAAACAAAGTTAACCAACTTCCGCATATCGTAAGATTGAGGAAAGCCTTTTTTCTTCATTATATTTTTGTCGCGTAAGACATGGTTTGGATATAAAAAACCATCGGTAGTAATCAAGTCAACTTTTCGATGTTCTGGCCAACGGGTTAGTAGCGCTTGTAGCAAACGGGCCGTAGTACTTTTTCCTACGGCAACACTCCCAGCGATACCAATGATATAGGGTACTTTTGCTCCATTCGTTCCTAAAAACTGTTCTAACACCGCTTGGCGGCGCAAATTGGAACTTATATAAAAGTTCAGTAGACGAGACAGAGGAAGATAAATTTCGATGACATCATCCATGGAAAGCTCTTCATTAATACCTTTAAGTTTAAGGAGCTCACTTGATGATAATGTTAGAGGAACCGAATCACGCAAAGTGGCCCAATGCTCTCTATCGAACTCTAAATATGGTGTCGTCATAAAATTTTCTTTTTGTTTCATAAACCAACATCTGCCTATTTGTGTGCAGGTTGGACAGGCTGCAAAAGCATCTGTATCCATAAAATTTGGTAGCATCATAGCGAGTGAAGAGAAGTAGGCGTAGGTTTTTTTGTGTTTTATGTGAATTTTTTTTGACGTATGCAAAAAAAAATAGGTTTTTTGCTGAAAAACTAAACGATCAAAACAGGGAAAAAACTGTGATAGTGAATAAAAAAATTATATTTTACGAAACTAAACTCGATAACGGTGCTTTACTCCTCAGATTATAATCGATTATAGTTAATGGCTGTTGTTGATGTTTTAATCTCAAAGTAGATAAAAAATCAACAAAATCGCAAAAAGCGAATAAAATATGAGCGAATGAACAAAAAATTAAATTTTTTTGTTGCATCCTGCGCTCACTCTTCCTAGAATGCGCAGCACTTGATGCCGGCATAGCTCAGTTGGTAGAGCAACTGACTTGTAATCAGTAGGTCCCGAGTTCGACTCTTGGTGCCGGCACCATTAAAAATTTGGATAGGTGGGATACCCAAGCGGCCAAAGGGAGCAGACTGTAAATCTGCCGTCACAGACTTCGAAGGTTCGAATCCTTCTCCCACCACCATCTCCAATAAGCTTCTATAAGCTTTGCGGAAAACAGTTTAACAGCTGATAACTCAGGTAGCCGAGTTCATTGCGGGCATCGTATAATGGCTATTACCTCAGCCTTCCAAGCTGATGATGCGGGTTCGATTCCCGCTGCCCGCTCCAAGATGTGCTGATATAGCTCAGTTGGTAGAGCACACCCTTGGTAAGGGTGAGGTCGGCAGTTCGAATCTGCCTATCAGCACCACTTCCCCGATGTTCTCAATTATCTCCTGTTTTGTCTCCTGTAAAGAAAGAATACAAGCGAATTTAATCCTTGCTTGGTTGATGTGG
Source organism: Providencia sp. wls1943 (assembly GCF_009706275.1). Classification (NCBI taxonomy): domain Bacteria; kingdom Pseudomonadati; phylum Pseudomonadota; class Gammaproteobacteria; order Enterobacterales; family Morganellaceae; genus Providencia; species Providencia sp. wls1943. Next base: position 101 of record NZ_WLTU01000012.1, on the reverse strand, counting down.
TTTAACCACCGATTCCGTGTCTTAGAGGGACAATCTAATGTCTAAAGAAAAATTTGAACGTTCAAAACCGCACGTTAACGTTGGTACAATCGGCCACGTTG
>NZ_WLTU01000011.1:0-62836 GCF_009706275.1 Providencia sp. wls1943 | reverse complement strand
TTTAATTCAATTTATTTAATATATTTTCTATTTTTTTAAAATGAAATTTACACGAAAGGAGTAAAAGCATAAAAAAACGAGATAAAATAAATTTTCTATTACAATAAATTACAATTTGAAACAGCTTTATTGGATTTTACAAAATAAAAAACTCATGAGATGAGTAATATACCAATATAAAAATATATTTCTACAGGTTAATTTTTCGGTTAGCAATAATTTTCATTTAGATTGCTAACTTAATAATAACTAAATCGCATCATAATAATTACAATCCAGATTGTATGCCATAAAGGCGCTATAAATTCGGCATATCAGAATGCGGTTCGCGCATATATTAATACATCTTGCTTAATATGTAGCGATGGCTTATTAAAAATATTCTCTTTTTAGATTGTTTGTTGATTTTTTATTCAAATTTAGGAAAGGACATCGAAGGTAGTACTGAAAAAGCATTGCCTCTAAATAAGAGGCAATGGAATTGGGGGGATTTTTTAATTCTGTCGAAAGCTATTTAACGCCTTTAAGTTGTTTCATGGTTTCATCCACGTCAATCTCATCTTCAGAGAACGTCAATGTTGTTCCATGCTGGGTTTCGATAATCAGCTTTTTCAGCGCTCGAGTAGCTCCCGGCTTAATATTCGTTTTAGGTTTAATACTGTTCATCAATGCACCTATCGATAGCACGGTATTTTCTTTATCAATACGTGTATCTGCCGGAACATCTTCATAATAGATACGGAATGATTTGATAGCCGTCAGCTTAATGCGCTCACCGGCAATATAGATATATTTGCTTTCAGGGATCACTTTAACCGCAAAGGCCGATAAACCTTTATTATTTGTGGTCGGCTCAAACGTAACCACCGCCCCTTTTTTAATCAGTTCTGGGTTGGCAACTTTAATCACATGAAAATAACGGTTATCCCCGTTTTCATCTTTGAGAAACCCAAAACCTTTATCTTCAAACCACGTTGTGATTGTTCCGTTCATTGCCATACCACCTTCTTTGTTGACTCAATTTCACAGCGCGCAGTATAAAACACAATACCTGCCCAGACCACGCCTTTAGTTTTAGTCTAGCCTATTTATCTATAACATCAGCCAATAGCATCATCGTCAAAAAGCGCAAAATTGGGTATTATTCATAACCACTTTTTATCTGGGTAACCTGATGTCGACGATTATTGATACCTTTATTGCGCCCCCTTGCCATGATGACATTGAAATCATTGAGCAGGATGAGCACCTTATTCTTATCAATAAACCTTCGGGGCTACTGAGCCTCTCAGGAAAGAATCCACAAAATCTCGATTCAGTACATTACCGGCTCGTTCAACTGTTCCCTGAATGCACCCTCGTGCACCGCCTTGATTTTGGCACTTCAGGTTTAATGGTTGTCGCCCTCAATAAAGCCATAAATGCAGCGTTATGTCAGCAATTTAGCCAACGTACCGTGACGAAAGCCTACAGTGCACTACTTTGTGGTCATGTGGAAAATGATCATGATGTGATAGATGCGCCCATTGCCAAAGATCCGGCTCTGTTTCCTCGAATGTCGATTTGTGAGACCCACGGTAAACCTGCCCGTTCGTACTATCATGTCATTGAACGGTTTTATGATGAGCAAAGTGATGGAAGTCGATTACCATTAACACGGGTGAAATTCATCCCAGAAACAGGACGAACCCATCAGCTGCGCATTCATAGCCAACTTTTCGGTCATCCTATTTTGGGGTGTGATCTGTATGGAGGCTTACTGCCCGCAGATATAGAACCTGCGCCGAGGCTGATGCTGCATGCCAGTGAATTAGATTTTATTCATCCGATAACTGGGGAACCCATTCACGCTCACAGCAAAAGCCCGTTCTAAACGACTACCACATTAAATCATCTGGGATTTTAAAGTCTGCGTACGGATCGTCTTCATCCTGCTCTTCCTGACTCAAGGCGTTATTTAATACGATGCTGCTTTCATCACGCTGAGCGATTTTATCCGCTACACTCGCGGGGATAATCGCGTAGGTGCTCATTTCAGGATTGTCAGTCGCTAAACGCGCGATGGCAAGACGGCCGCTAATAAGTTGGGTTTGCGTTGTTTTATCGACGACTACTTGCTTGATGACATTATTATCTGTGAAGTTAAAGCTAATATCACCTCTCGCTATCTCAATTTTGTTCATTTCAATCAGCTGCTTCACCTGAGCTTTATACTCTTTGGCTAGCGCCGCTTGTTTCTGTTGATCACTCAGTTGTTTATCACGTTCAAGCTGAGCCTTTTTATTTTCTTCTACCGCTTCTCTGGCTTCTCTAGCCTGTACTCGTGATTTTTTCGCTGTGCGCTGTACCTTCGCCATTTTTTTACTGGTGACGAGTCCCGCTTGGAGCATTTGCTCTTGTAAGGTGAGTTTTGCCATGTTGATATCTAAGCCTGTTGAATAGAATTGGCAGGATTATACCTGTAAATTAGATTATCTATTAAATACATAGGTAAATTATCTTTATAAAAATGAATTTAACTTATGCTGGGTATACCCATGATGTTCATTCCATTAGTTAAACAAATGTAATCGAAATTGAAAAATCATCCTATCTAAACAATACACTTCTTGAAACTAAAATTATCACATAGAAACCTTTTACTATTAACAATAAAAAATATTTTTAACATGTAAAAAAACAAAAAATACAGAGGAAAAATCCAATAAAAAACTTATTTAAGGATAAAAATAGAAACATACAAATTTCACTTTATCTTTTTTTGGAAAAATCATTGTAAAATAATTGTCATTTTATATAAAAAACAATAGTATTACTTAAAATAATTTAATCGAGACATATAATAATAATCGGTATAGGACTTAAAAATTTCAGAAGTTTTACTGACAGAACATTTATTGAACTCAAGCCTATAACTGTATTTGTTGGAAAAAACAGTAGCGGAAAAAGTTCTCTGTTGCGAACTTTCCCATTACTTCGCCAATCTGTAGAGGAAAATACTACAGGCCCTATATTATGGTATGGGCGATATGTTGATTTTGGTGATTTCAGTGATGTACTATCGAGAAATTCTGAAACGAAAGAAATTACTTTTAGTTTTTTGCTGGCTGTTCCGGATGATATGATACAAAAACACACCTATTATAGAATAAATAATTCAGATAAGAAAAACAGTCATAACTATATAGAAACGGAACTAACAGTTTATTCTAAAGATAAAAAAACAAAAGCAAAAGCTATTAAACTAAAACTAGATGATGCAAATATTGAGCTATATTTTGATGATAATAACAATACTAAACTACAGATAAAATCGGGAGAAAAAATTTTAGAAAAAGAGGGTATGATAGCCAGAAATTTAGGGCAATTTATACCTAATATCCACATGAAAAGTAAAACAGAGTCTCCAATATCATCTACCGCTTTTTATTTACGACAACAAAGACAAGATAGAATGTTAGAGCTATCATTCATAGATATTGCATCTAAGATAATTCAACGGTATTTTCACAAAAATTCAGACTTAAATCAAATTACTGATTCATTTAAAAGAATAGGGTTTTACTCTAAAAGTAATACAGAAAAATTAGTTAAGTTTCTTTTCAAAGAACAAAAAACTTTCACTAAAAACTTTAGCATTTATCGCAATGAAATTATTGATGAATTATATCCATACACTATTGGATAGAATATTAACAACATCATAGATATAGTAAACTTATCATTATCTGAATCATGTAAAAACGTAAAATATATAGCTCCACTTCGAGCTACATCTGAAAGATTCTATCGATTTCAAGATTTACAAGTAAATGAAATAGACCATACAGGTTCTAACCTAGCTATGTTACTCAATTCATTAAAAGCCAATGACAGATTAAAATTTGAAGAATGGACAAAATCTAATTTTGATTTTACTATTAAAGTGGAGCAAAGTGGATCTCATTTCGCAATCTTAATAAATACAGGTGAAAATAACGAGAATTATAACATTAGTGATATGGGATTTGGTTACTCTCAAGTAATTCCTATAGTTACAGCTATTTGGCTTGAAACAGAACGTCGTACAATAACACAGAAAAAACCAATAACATTTATTATTGAACAACCTGAATTACACTTACATCCTTCATATCAACATAATTTAGCAAAAATTTTTGCTAAAGTGGTTACAAAAGCAAAAGAAAACAAAGTTGATTTGAAAATTATTTTTGAAACTCACAGTCAGACGATGATTGAAGCCTTGAGTGAATGTATTGAGGATAACACAGGACTTACTGAAGATGACGTTTCTATCTTAGTATTTGAGAAAAATGAAAAACAGCAAACTGTTGTAAGAAAATCATATTTTGACGGAGAAGGAACTCTTCAGAATTGGCCTATTGGATTTTTCTCAGGTAGATAAACATATGCTTATTAACATAATAAACGCAACGCCTGAAATGGTGATGAATCATCAATTTTCAATAGCAATTGAAAATATTTTGCGCTCATTTTCTGAAAAAAAACATTTGGTTATTGCAAATAAAAATTTTTTTGAAACTATTATTGATGAAAGTGATGGTATATACAGCCAATCATCAAAAAATATTGCATCGAATGCTCTATCTAGCCTTATGGAATATCGAGCCATATTACAAATGGTTTCTTTCCATATTGATGTTGATTTTGAAATTCAAGATAGTTCATTCAAATGGATTGACTTAGGAAAAAATTATAAGTTTTCATGTGGACCATTATACTTTCATGACTCCGGGCAACTACAAAAAACAAAAATAGTATGTGAAAACCCATCAGACTCTGATTTCTTTAAAATTATTGCTAATTTCTACGCTCAAAATGCTAATTTATCACAATGTGCGATTAGTTTTACAGCGATTAACGGAGGCGGTGGAAGTACCAAAGATACTTTTGAACGCATAACTATAAATAATGAATTAACATATTGTATTGTAGATAATGACAAAAAACACCCTCGAGCACCTAGTGGTGGAACTAGCGCTCAGTTTGGGAAATTTAAGTTTCAGTCATCTGGATGTGTTGAAATTTTAGATTTTCATGAAATAGAGTCATTAATACCTCTAGATACTATTGAAAATGTACTAAAAGAACTAAACTTATTGGAAAAAAGAAAAGATTCACTCAATTTTTTAAAGAAATTTGTTCTATAAATGAAAATACAAAATTTTATTTTGACCATAAAAAAGGATTTAATTTAAAATCAGCAATAGAATTAGATAATAAGCATGGTATTTTCTGGAAGGACGTTTTAAGTAAAATCAATACTGAATGTGATTGTATAAGACTCAAGAAATGCGATTGTAGTTTGTCATGTAAACATTATGATGGATTCGGAGATAATCTATTAAATAATACATTAACGTATATTAACACAAAGAACCCTAAAAAATATAAGCCTATATTAACACCTATTCTTGAAAAAAAGTGGTATTATTTAGGGAAAAGTTTTTTTAGTTGGAGCTGTGGGCCGTATAAAAAATCTAGAGTTAGCTAATGATGATGATGATGATGGGTATTGGCCCTTCATCATTACTCTATATAACCATCATTAATATTTCATTGATATACAATATTATTATTGGCTTATTCTTATTTCTTTAAAAAATCTTCAACATTCGCTCTTCCCCTCTAATTATTTTTAATTAGTGATACCTTTTCGAAAGAATCGTTTCTTGATTGGATGATAAATGGTTTGCTATCATGATAGAAATTTTTTCACCGGTAGATAAACGAGCAGCCAATTAACACGAATATGTTTGAACTGTAGTGGTCAATAAAATTTGGTCACAGTTTTAGAGCTTTTCCAATATAATCGTTCTGACTCATTGGGCGTTAAGCCACCGTTATATTGATGCGGTCTAATCTGACTATAATACCCAATGATATATCGGGTTATTTCTTGCTGTGCTTCTATAAAATTACGGTAACCTAAAATAGGTACCCATTCTGTCTTTAAGCTTCGAAAAAATCGCTCCATCGGCGCATTATCCCAGCAATTACCTCGTCGAGATAAACTTTGCTTTATCTGATAACGCCATAGTAATTGGCGATATTGACGGCTTGTATAATGACTTACTTGATCTGAATGAAACAGCATATTTCTTGGCTTACCTCTTGATTCAAAAGCCATTGATAATGCTTTTCCCGTTAGTTGGCTATCGGGTGAAAATGACACAGCCCAACCAACGGGCTTTCGAGCAAATAAATCCATCACAACCGCAAGATACATCCAGCGATTACCTGACCAAATATACGTTACGTCACCTACCCAAACTTGGTTTGGCTCCGTGACTGCAAATTGTCGCCCGAGATGATTCGGTATTTCAACGTGCTCTTGAGTTGATTTTGTATATCGATGCTTCCGTGTTTGGCAACTCACCAAGCCAAGTGATTTCATAATCTGAATTGCACGATAGCGCGTTAAAGGAACCTGTTTTGTCTTCGATACAATATCAGCAATAGTACGAGCACCCGCAGAACCGCGACTGCTTTTATGAACTTCTTGAACAAGGGGCTGAAGCCGAATTTGCTCCGCTGATGGTGTTTTTGCACGGTGACGCCAGTATTGATAGCTACTGCGATGAACACTGAACACGTTACACAGTTGTTTAATACTAAAGCGCCGGCTGAGTTTCTCGATCAGCGAGAATTGTTCAGAGAGTCCGACATCACCAGCGCTGTAGCCTTTTTTAAGATCTCATTATGCTCTTCAAGTTGCGCGATTTTCTTTTTTAATTCACGGATTTCAACCTGCTCAGGCGTCATGGGTGACGCTTTCGGTGAAATGCCCTTGCGTTCTAGCTTGAGTTGCCGAACCCATTTGTCCATGGTTGATTTACCGACGCCCATCGCGTTGGCGGCCTCGACCACGGAATAGTTTTGGTCAAGCACCAGTTGAGCCGCTTCAAGTTTGAATTCTGCGCTGAAAAGCCGTCTTATACGTTTTACCATAATTGTCACCTATCTGTTTATGAGGTGATGATATCACCTCTGAGTTGGTGACCAAATTAACTATGCCATTACACGCTTAGTGTATAGAATAAACTTCCTGATCCTTTATCGCAGGAAGCTGATGTCAACATTCGCGTCCGCGTTGATTCCTTCTATTACATTACCACCCAAAGCAAAAAGTCGTACACCCAAATAAGTACATTCACTTAAAATAATTTCTCTTCACTAAGCAAGTTAAGTAGCTTATCTCATCAATTTAGTTATTCAGAAATACGGTATAAGTTGATATGGTTATGTCGGTATAACTTAGTGTTAGAGCTTCTACTGTATAATTACAATAAAATTCTTAAGCTAAAATCAAAAAAAAACAAAATATGAATTAGTTTATTGATTAACAAGGAAAAATCAGAAAAAACAGCTTTTATAAATTAGTTTGCATTATTTTGTGAGTAGCTTTTTCCTTCACATCCATAAATAAACTAACAATAACTTTACAGATATAAATTTTAGTTAATTACGCTTTGATTGCAAAGTTAGTGGACAACAAATGAATTTTTATTCCAACCATAGAATAAAATCATGATATTTATCTAAAAATTAATGTGTTAAGTTATATAATTTAGATATGATTGGCTTTTTCTGACTAAAATGGGAAACACTCATGTCCACTCGTAAGTATTTAACTCCCCAAGAAATATCTCGACTTTTAGCTGCTTGCCGTTTATCTCGACACCCCGAACGTAATTCTTGCTTAATTTATATGAGCTTTATACATGGATTGAGAGCAAGCGAAGCCCTATCGCTAAAACTATCTGATCTTAACTTAGAAAGTAAAGAGCTATATGTACATCGTTTAAAGAATGGCTTTTCAGTGAATCATCCACTCATTGATGAAGAAATCCCACTTATTAAAGCTTGGTTAAATGTAAGACGTACATGGAAAGGAGAAGAAAGTCAGTGGCTATTTTTATCAGAAAGAGGAACAGCTATGACTCGTCAGCGCTTTTATCAACTGTTTTCACGACTCGGCGAGTTAGCTAAGCTGACTTTAGGTATTCATCCTCATATGTTAAGGCATGCATGCGGTTATGCATTAGCGGATAAAGGTGCAGATACGCGTTTAATTCAGGATTATTTAGGACATACCAATATACAACACACTGTGCGATATACGGCAAGTAATCCAGCAAGATTCCGAGGAGTATGGTGAACAACACTAACTAAAAGAGTTGTCAAAATGTACCAAATTGACAAACGTAATAAATTAGGTGCATCTTAAGTTAAATGAAAATACTCGTCAAATACGTAGCGTGTAAATAACGCTATGTATATATTATTAAAATCAAGCGAGCTCCATTATTAAAAATCATTGAATTTGTTAATTTTTTCACTTTTTAAAACCCTTCATAACTCTCCACTCTTACACACTGTAATGTTTTGAATTATTTATCTTGAATCATTTTACCAATTATTTCTTAAATAAAAAATAATAATCAATATTTAATATATTATTCTAGGCAAGCATTACGTTTGTCAATTTGGTACATTTTGACAATAGTTAAACAACCGTTAATAGGTGACTCATTTATTTCACGGAGAGAATTTTATGCAATCTAACTTATCTCCTAAGGAAATTGTTGGGAGCAATATACTTAGAGCCCGTCGAGCAAAAGGCTTAAGTGGTTCTGATCTAGCTGATTTACTTTTATGCTCACAACAACATGTGTCACGTATTGAGCGTGGAGTTATTCGGCTGCATTTAGAACAAATTCAGCAAATTGCTAGCTCGCTTGATGTCGATATCAATTATTTATTAGATGGCGTTGGATTTCAAAATAGCTCAATAAATTATATCCATAATATGGAGTATTATTTTAAATCTGAAGGGTTATTTTTCCTATCTAGTCAATGTCTGAAATAGGTTTGACATTATGTTAATTATCACAAAAACACAAAATTTTAATATTATTGTCGGAAGGAAAATAAAAAAATACAGAAAGGAAATGAAATTAACCGCCGAGGAGTTAGGGCAATATATTGGCGTAAGCCAGCAACAAATTTCTCGTTATGAATCAGGTGAAAACCATATAAACATTGATTTTCTGGCTCAGTTTTCAGAGTTATTTAAGGTGCCAATCCAAGTTTTTTTAACAGACGACTAAATATATTTTTTGATTTTAATTTTTAATTAACAACTCAATTTTATTTTTTAGGATTTGATTTTTTGAATCAAGTCTTCGGGCTTTGCTTTTTCCAGTTCTTTTCCAGTTCTTTTCCAGTTCATTGCAAATTGAGTGTCTGCAATGAGCAATGAAAACTGACACTCATACTTTATTTATTTAACAAAAACATAGGACTATATATTCATGAAAATGAAATCTATTGCAATGGCAACTTTTATGGCTCTAGGATTGGCTTCTGCAGCAAATGCTGCTGATCAAGGCCACGGTAAAGTAACGTTTAAAGGCGCTATTATCGATGCCCCATGCTCAATCTCTCCTAAATCAATCGACCAAACTGTTGAATTAGGTCAAATTTCTAACATGGCATTAGTTGATGGTGGTAAATCAACTCCACGCCCATTTGAAATCGCTTTAGAAAACTGTGATATCACTAAACTGACTAAAGGCGTTCAATTAACCTTTAGTGGTGCAGCTGCATCTTTCGATAATACAAATAAAACATTAGGTATTGTTGGTACTGGTGCTGGTGCTGGTGTTCAGATCACTAATGGTAGCGGTAATGTGGTGACTTTAGGAACAGCTGCACCATTCCAACAAATTCAAAATGGTAATAACACCCTGAATTTCGCAGCTTACTTAAAAGGTAATGGTGGCGATATCAGTACGATCACTGCCGGTGACTTTAGCTCAGTAGCGGATTTCACTCTGTCTTACGAGTAATTCATCCTGAGCCAACAAAATTCATTTGTTGGCTCATTTCGACTGAATTGAGTGTAAGAGAGGAAGCAATGAATAATTCGATAACCTTTGGAATGTTTTCATTGATCTTAAGTTTAAGCCTGTTAACCGCAGCATCAACTGCAAAGGCTCAAGGCTCAGTGAATATGAATGGAAGCATTATTGAAACAGCATGTGCTATTGATGTCGGCAGCCGTGATCAAACTATTGATATGGGAAGTATTGCACTGACTCAAATTCGCCGTGATGGGCAAGGACCTGCTCGCCCTTTTGTTATCCGATTAGTGAATTGTGTTCTTGAACGCCAAAGTCCTGATAAGCCGAATTGGCAATACTTTCGTATAACATTTGATGGCTCTCATGACAGGGGGTTATTTGGTGTTAACGGACAAGCTCAAGGTGTTGGATTACAAATTCAACGTGAGGGGGATGGTGAAATTGCCATACCAGGACAAGGAATGTCCGTAAATTTACTGACGGCAGGAACAAAAGATCTCACCTATCGGCTGCGATTGGTGGCAAATAATCGCCCATTAGCATCAGGTCAATACCACAGTCAACTACGTTTCAAACTGGATTATGAATAGTCGGTTCCTCTCATGAATGAGGATCGCCTTTAACAGGTGAGCTTCACAAGCGAAATGACATTACGCATAAAAGAACACAAAAGAAGGTCGAGATGATGACCCTGAATTTCATTCACACGCCTGTGTTACGGATAACTCGGCCTTGCAGATTAGGGCTTTTAGTCGCATTGGCTATTAGCTTTGGTGGTCACGCATCCGATATTAAATTTAATATGGATATGCTAGACGTCAATGATCGTAGCAATATTGATTTAAGCCAATTTTCGCGCCCAGGTTACCTCATGCCTGGTGAATACAGTTTTACGGTTTTCTTAAACAAACAAAGCATGCCGGAAGAAACTGTCTTTTATTATGCACCTAAAGATGAATCGGATGAGAGCCTCCCTTGCCTGAGTCCCACTTTAGTTGAAAAGTTCGGTATCAAGCCTGAATTGATGTCAACATTAAAGTGGTGGCACGATGGACAGTGTTTATCTCTTGAAAGTTTACCCGGAACTGAGGTTAAAGCCGATCTTGCGACTTCTGCTATGTATATCAGTCTGCCGCAAGCCTACCTCGAATATACCGCTGAGAATTGGGATCCCCCAGCTCGCTGGGAAGAAGGGTTACCTGGTGCACTGTTTGATTACAACCTCAATGCCCAAGTCGGACAACAAACTCGTTCAGGACAACAAACCAACTACAGTACCAGCGGTAATGGTGTTGCTGGTGTTAACTTGGGAGCTTGGCGTGCTCGTGCAGACTGGCAAATGCGTATTGATAAGCAACAAGGACAAAGCACGACTACGTCCTTAGATTGGACTCGCTATTATGTCTACCGAGCCATCAAATCATTAGGCGCAAAACTCACCTTAGGTGAAGATTATCTAACCTCTGATATTTTTGATAGTTTCAGATTTACAGGGCTTAGCTTGGTTACGGATACCAATATGCTACCGCCTAATCTACGTGGGTATGCTCCAGAAATTACTGGGGTAGCAAAAAGCAATGCAACCGTCATCGTAAGCCAACAAGGACGAATTATTTATCAAACTCAAGTTGCTGCGGGTCCATTTCGTATCCAAGACCTGAACGATGCATTAGCAGGGCAAATCGATGTCGAAGTTAAAGAACAAGATGGCTCAACACAGAGCTTTACGGTAAATACTGCAAGTGTTCCGTATTTAACACGACCTGGACAACTGCGCTACAAATTAGCCGCTGGACGCCCAACAAATTGGCGTCACCATGTGAGCGGCGATACGTTTGCAAGCGGTGAGTTCTCTTGGGGAGTTAACAACGGCTGGTCACTCTATGGTGGTGGAATTGGCGCGGAAAACTATGCATCAGCGGCTATTGGGGTTGGTCGCGACTTAATGGCATTTGGTGCATTATCATTCGATATCACCCATGCTCGAGCGCATTTAACTAATTTAAGTGATGTGGGAAATAAAACGTATCGCGGTAGTTCATACCGCTTAAGTTACTCAAAACGTTTTGATACTTATAACAGCCAAGTGACATTTGCAGGATATCGATTCTCTGAGCAAGGCTTTATGAGTATGTCTGAGTATTTGGATGCTCAGGAAACGGGTGCTCGTCAATACAATAGCAAAGAAATGTATACCATTTCTTATAACCAGCAATTTTCAGAGTTAGGGCTCAGCGCATTTATCAACTATTACCACCAAACCTATTGGGATCAGCCCGATAATGACCGCTACAGCATTTCATTAGCGCGCTATTTTGATATTGGTAAATGGAAAAACCTTAGTCTCAACTTGACTGCGTATCGAAATCGTTATCGTGAAAGTAATGATGATGGTGTATATGCCTCGCTCACAGTGCCCTGGGGAGAAAAAAGCTCTGTTAGTTACAACAGTAGCTGGGATAAAAATGATAACTCACAGCGTGTGAATTACTACAGCACTATCGATGAAAGAAATAATTACCAACTAAGTACGGGGTGGGCACGTTCAGGCGCACTCGTGAGTGGCTATTACACCCATCAAGGAGATTTAGCACAGCTCAATGCAAATGCAACTTACCAACAAGATCGTTATCGGTCAGCGGGATTCTCTTTACAAGGTGGCTTCACTGCAACGGAAAAAGGTGCAGTACTACATCGTAGCAGCCAAATTGGCGGTACTCGCATATTTGTTGATACCGATGGTGTACCTAATATCCCATTACGTGGTTATGGATCTATTGTACGTACCAACCGCTTTGGACAGGCAGTTATTAGTGATGTGAATAGCTATTACCGTAACCAAGTTAGTGTTGATTTGAATGCATTGCCAGATGAAGCGCAAGTCTCTCAATCGATAAAGCAAGGTACTTTAACCGAAGGAGCGATTGGCTACCGTCAATTTGATGTTGTCGCTGGAAGCAGTGCAATGGCGTTGTTAAGGCTGTCGGACAATAGCACACCGCCTTTCGGAGCAATTATCTTAAACGGTCGTGGCCAGCAGGTCGGTATGGTGGGTGATGATGGAAATGCCTATCTCACGGGTTTAAACGCAAAAGATACCTTGCAAGTCCGCTGGGATGACCAAGTGCAGTGTGAAATAACACTCCCTGATACCTTGCCAGAAGATGAATATTTGCAAGCAAACTGGTTATTACCGTGCCACAACCCAGGAACAAAAGCCGCATCGCCAGCAACCATAAAGACGCAATCAGCCAGCCGTGCATTAGACGCTGTGCCGAAGGCATCAGAACTTGTTGTGCCAGTTGTTGAAAAAACAGTTCCAAAGGAATCAAGTCGTTGGTTACAAAAATAATAAAAATGATGGTATGCAAAAACGGTGAGTTCTCCTTAACCCTAGAAGATAACAATATGATGAATAACAAGATGAAAAATAAAATGATGAATAAAAAAAATACCCATAGAGCAGCATTTGCATTGGTTGGAGTTGTATTAACTTCAGCAACGCTATCTTCTGCTCAAGCAGCGGTTGCATTAGACAGAACTCGAGCGATTATTACGGGAGATGAAAAATCGATAAGTTTAAATATTAGCAATGAAAACAAACAATTACCTTATCTCGCTCAAGGTTGGGTGGAGAATGAAAAAGGTGAAAAAATAAGTGACCCATTTACGGTATTGCCACCAGTACAGCGTATTGAGCCTGGTGCAAAAAGCCAAATAAAAATTCAAGCTCTGCCAAGTGCCGCTTCGCTGCCACAAGACAGAGAATCAGTGTATTACTTTAATTTGCGAGAGATCCCACCGAAAAGTGATAAGCCCAATACACTGCAATTGGCATTACAGACACGTATCAAATTGTTTTATCGGCCGAAATCAATTATTCCAACACGTGAACAAATGGATAACCCATGGCAAGAAAAAGTGACTCTTACGCGCCAAGGTAACCAATATACGATTAACAACCCAACCGCATATTACGTTTCTTTTGTCGATGCAGTACCAAGTAAAAATGGACAAACAGTCACCGGTTTTGAGCCAGTAATGGTGGAACCAAAGAGCAGTAAAGCACTAAACGTTAGTGCAGATGCATTAGGCAATAAACCTGTGCTGACCTATATCAATGATTATGGTGGTCGCCCAACGCTGTCGTTTACATGTCAGGGAAATAACTGCCATGTGGTACCTGAAAAAAAATAGACTGATTTGAAATGCGTGATGAAATAGCAGGAGAATATCATGGCAAACACAAGCAGGATGCTCCGTTATGTGGGCTTAGGAAGTTTAGCGCTGAGTTTATTCAGCAATGTGGCCGCGGGAACAGCCCTAAATAAAGTTGATAACTGGGATGTCGACGGTTCACATGGCACGCTATATGTTCATGGTGCCTTGACGGAGAGTGCTTGTCGCTTAGCAATGTCATCAGCATACCAAACGGTTAATTTGGGGACTGTGGGAACAGGGCAGCTTCAGCATATAGGGCAAACAGGTAACCCAGTTGCGATTGAACTACGTTTAGAAGATTGTCTAAGCGGTGAAAGCCGCAGCCGCACTATGCAGGGAAATCTTTTGTGGAGTCAGCAAATGCCAGCAATGAAGATTCGCTTTTTGGCTCCTATAGATATTCAAGACGCTCGCTTGGCTGCGGTTGCAGGTGTTCAAGGGATTGGTCTGCAATTCAGTGATGCTACGCGTTCACCAATTAACTTAGGTGAATACAGCACACCACAGCTGGTTTCACCTGGACAAAATCAATTAACTTACTATGTGACACCAGTTCGTACCTCTGCTCAACTAAATGCTGGGGCTTATCAGGCGTTAATTAGATTTCAGGTAAGTTATGAATAGGAGCATGGAGATGAGAGGAGCTTATTTTCTTACGATATGCTTTAAAACGCTTGTCCTAGCAGGAGTATTTCTCTTCGGCGCACTGATTTTACTAAGTTTTTCTCACAAAGCAATCGCTGCTAATTTAACCACGAATATTCAAATTCGTGTAACAGTATATGGTGAGCCAGAATGTACTCTTGGCGGTGCAACAACGACTTCTGTCGATTTTGGCGATATACATCAAGCAAGAATTGATGGCACCTATGGTCGCTCGCCCATCAATTACAATTTGGTATGTAATGGCTTACATAAGAATGCATTAAAGATGACGCTGAGGTGGACGGATAGACAAATCAATGGCGAATCATCAGTAACAACGAATCTTACCAATTTAGGTATCGCTATTTACCGTGATGGGACTCGGTTGAGTAATGGTGCAACACTCAATTTTAATTATGGAAATTCGCCTGCTTTATATGCCGTCCCCGTTAAACCTACAGGGGTAAATTTAACATCAGGTGGTGATTTTACTGGCAATCTTACGATGGTATTGGATTACCAATAGGATGATATCAATGAAATTATTCCGTTATCTTCTCTCGGTCTGCATGATGCTTAGCCTATTTAGCCAAAGCCAAGCAGCAACACTTGGTATCCAACTAAAAGGTCGATTATTGGTGACACCGCCCGAGTGCATTTTGAATAACAACCAGCAAGAAACTATACATTTTGGCGATATATTGCTCCCGCGTATCGATGGAGTTCAATACAAGCGCACTGTACCGATGGGACTCAGCTGCACAAATCTAGTGAAAAACGCTATAAAACTCACGCTTGTCGGTGATGGAACATCATTTAATAGCAATGGCGCATTGAAAACGAGTAACCCAAAACTAGGGCTTTCTTTTTATGTGAACAATGCTAAGCAAGTTATTAACCAGCCTTTCAATGTGTTATATACAGCGCTGCCAACCTTAGAAGTTGCTCCGGTAAAAAATAGTGACGCCAATTTTACGAATACTGATGGCGGATTTTTTACAGCGCTGGCAACACTGAAAATTGAGTATCAGTGAGAATGATTATGTGGAATAACAATCAAATTAAGCATTGGATGGCAGGATTTATAATGGTGATGTCCATATCTTCAGCACAGGCGAATTGGGCATTTGATGGCACGTTAATTATTCCCCCTGTATGCCAATTAAGCCATGACGACCCTATCAAAGTTTCATTTGGTAAAGTTGGTGTACGAAAAGTCAATGGTACCGCTTTCAAGCAACCTATTCCCTTTCAACTAGATTGTGTTGGCGATATGGCTCAACCGTGGGATATCAGCTTAATATTCGGAGGAACACCCGCAGGGAATGGATTTGATAATGCGACATTAAGAACGGTGACACCGTTGAATAATGGCAAATTAGGAATTCAAATTCAGAAAAATGGACAACCCCAACCATTGAATGAAGCTTTTTTGATTAATGCCGCTTCTCTGCCATCCCTTTCAGCGGTTCCGGTTATGCGTTCGGGAAGCGAACTCGTTGGGGATAATTTTACTGCATCAGGCACGTTAACCATTATTTTTGAATAGGAGGCAGCTGTCATCACTATGAATATTAAACGTAATATGAGCTTTGCCTTTGGCTTATGGTTTTTGGGTACCACCATGGCCTTTTCTGCAAATGTGGAATTTGATGGTACGCTGATTGAGGATGCTTGTGATGTTTACCCCGGCGATGAATCTATTGAATTAGATTTCGGTACAATAGTTGATAAATACCTGTATCTGAATACTCAAACAAATAGCCAACCTTTTACCATTCGATTAATTAATTGTGATTTAGCATTAGGCCATGAAGTAAAAGTCACATTTATTGGTGCAGAAAGTTCAGCTTTACCTGGTTTACTGGCGTTAGATGCTGGAAGTCAAGCATCCGGAGTGGCGGTTGGTATTGAAAGTATTTCTGGCGCAGCTATCAAAATTAATAGTGGTAGTTATACCCAAGGGTTATATGCCGGAAATAATAATGACCTAAGATTTCAAGCATATGTAAGGGCCGAACCAACCGCATTGCAAAATAAATCAATTGTGCTCGGTTCATGGGCTGCGAGCGCCACGTTCAAATTAGATTATGAGTAAACCATTATGTCTTCTAAAAAAACAAAAATACATGGGATATTAAATACAGGCCGTTTGAGTATTTTATTATTAATCATCGCGCTAACGTCTCTATTTCCATCTCGTCCTGCCAATGCAATCGCATATGTAATGCCTGTGAGCATTACCTCTGGGGCTTGGCCTCGTGTTGAGATGGACATTCTCTCTTGGAGTGAAGCAAGCGGTGTTACTAACCCTTGTTATGGGCCAAATGAATGCTGGATAGGCCCTGATGTTCTGTATGCATCTGGTGCACCGTCATTGAGCGGCTCTTGCTTTGATTATGGTAACTGCATTCAAATTAACCAATATCAAACAGCAGAACAAGTTGCGGCTGCTTTTCGTAGTGCAAAAGGTATTCCTTATCGTGCATCGTTTGTCATTGATAGCCCAGATGCAACTTGTATTGGATTATTCTATGTTAACCATAGACCAACTGCGGGTGTTAGGAATGCCATCCAATGGCCTGGTAGTGTCTGCGGTAAAATTCCACCTACAAATCAAACATGCAGTATTTCTTTACCTTCCTTTGTTGATCACGGGGCAATTAGCAACACAAGCCTAAACGGTAAGAAAAATTCAGTTTCTGGCAATATCGCCTGTACACAAGCTACAAATATCAATTTATTTGCTCGTTCAACAACAGGTGAGCGTTATGTATATTTAAATTCGACGCCTAACTTTTATTCAAATCCATTAATTAATAATCAAAGTGGTTGGAATGGTGCCAATATGAATATTTCTGGAAATAATGCGTCGAATCCATTTACATTTACGTCTGAATTACATTCATCCGGAACGGTAACCCCTGGATATTATACTGGTAATGCTGTAGTCATCATTGCATTTAATTAGTTAATCAAAACATTAAAACGCAACTATTCACCAATATGATATACGAACAGCGTATTCCACTTAAAATACGCTGTTTTATCGATATTAATAAGCTGTAACCAGCTTCATATTGACGAGTTTTTTATTAATTAGATATTAAAATTTCAGGTATAATTCTAAATTCGTAGAAAATTTGTGGTTGGTTAGTGTCGTAGAAATAAATAATAAAGAAATGTTATCGCACGAGATGGTAATACTGATATTAAATTCTTCGAATGTGATATGAAGCATATCCAAACGAGTTATAGAAGCACTTATCGAAACTCAGTATAGCTTATTAATATCATTGAAGCTAAATGGCTAGAATGTCAAAAGAGGAGCTAGCAGAACTTAAATATGCTTCGGCAATGATCAGACTATAATGCAATGAATTTATAATTATCTGATGAATCTATTAATTCCCACTCGATCTTTACTAATAGATACATCGAAATAGTAGGTATTGAACTTGAAAACCTTATAAACAGAATTCAATAACTAAAATAACTAAAATAACTAAAATAACTAAAAAATTATAGTTTTAATTTTCTCAATAAACTTGAATAAACACCCTAAAAAAAATAAAACTCTACTTATAATAAAAAAAACAGAAGTAACATATCACCTTTAAAAAAAACACCTTTAATTTAGTAATGAAATGCTAACATCGTAAAAAATCAATCTATCTCATACAGTAACCATATGAGATAGATATAATTACTTAGAATCCATACTCACCACATTCCCTACCCCACACTCCAACTCATCCATGTAATCCGCATACCATTGCATCATTTCCCTGCGCCCATCCATATACTGAGCATGATTATACGTGCCACGGATCGCATTCTTATCGATATGTGCAAGCTGTGTCTCAATCCATGCTGAATTAAATCCTTTCTCATGTAAAATCGTGCTCATCGTGTGGCGGAAGCCATGCCCTGTTAGTCTTCCTTTATACCCCAACAACTCAATAACCTGATTCACACTTTCCTTACTGATCGGCTTTCTATGGTCATTACGGCCTATAAAAACAAGCTCATAATACCCTGACAGTGGTTTGAGTGAATTAAATAACTCGATCACTTGTTTTGATAGCGGTACAACATGCGGTCGCTTCATTTTCATTACTTCAGCAGGTATCTCCCAAATCCCTTTTTCTAAATCAATATCCTGCCAACGAGCAAAGCGGAGCTCTTGTGTTCTAACAGACGTTAGCAAAATAATTTTAGTGGTAGTTTTAGTGATTATACTGCCTGTATAACCAGCTAGATCCTTCAAAAAATAAGGCAACTCTTCAATTATTAAGAATGGGAAATGCTGTTTCTTAGGTGGAGTTAGAGCAGAAGCCAGATCAGGGGGCTGGATTATATTCCGCTCGACCGGTAATAATTGCATAGCGAAAGACCTCACCACAGCGTTGACGGACTTTACGCATTTTCTCTAAGGCTCCGCGTTTTTCCATCTTACGCAAGGTTTCAAGTAGCACTAAGGGCTTAATCTCTGCTATCGGACGCTTACCGATATAAGGAAAGATATCCTTTTCAAAGGTATCAATAATTTCATCACGATAACGTAGTGACCAGCGATCCGCTTTAGAGGTGTGCCATTCACGAGCGACTGCTTCAAAGGTACTTTCAGAAGCTAAGTGCTTTTCTAATCGCGCTAATTGCTTTTGTTCACTTGGATCTTTATTTTGAGCCAATAATTTTTTCGCATCATCACGTTGGTTTCTTGCTTCCGCTAATGTCACTTGCGGGTAAACACCAATAGAAAGCATTTTTTCTTTACCTGCAAAGCGGTACTTCATTCTCCAATATTTAGAACCATTGCGATTAACTATCAGATATAACCCACCTGAATCAGAAAGTTTGTAGGGCTTATCTAGCGGCTTTGCCGTTTTAATTTTTATATCACTCAGAGCCATAACAAAACCTCCGTAATCCCTATCTGTTACAAAGAAAATGAGAATTTGGGGGTGCAAGATATACCATACCTAAATGCACCCCCGATTAACACCCCCAACTGGGGGTTGGTGTGGGGTAACCCCAGTTGAGCCGAGTTGACTATGAAATGTTTTTATATATTGAATTTAAAGGGTTTAATTGACTTCAGTGGAGGTGTATTGAACTTGAGTGGCGGAAGATCACAGGAGTCGAACCTGCCCGGGACTGCTGGCAGCCCCAACTGGATTTGAAATCCAGCCGCCTCACCGGAGACGACGATCTTCCTCTATTTGGTAGGTGTTCGATTATAAACTGAATTATTTATTTTCCAAGGTATTGTAAGAACAACCATTCAAATTATTGATGCACACCAATAATGTCGCGCCATTCTCAAAAACTGATAACAAAAAGCACAAATGTGATATTGAGGTTTGCACAATTGCCCCCATATACTTATTTATGTCTACATACGGCGCGCTGATTTCAAAATCACCCCGCCAACACTTTAATTGTCAGCACAGTAAGCCTTGGCTCCCGAGCGCAAGCCTGCATTCAAGGATGTTTTTTATGACAAACTCATTATTAGCCAATTCCGCATTGCCCCGTTTTGAACATATTGAACCAGCACATATTTTCCCAGCAGTTGAACATGTTTTAGGCGAATATCGCCAAACCGTTGAAAATATTCTGGCGGCCAACAGCCACTACACTTGGGACAACCTATGCCAACCATTAGAAGAAGCGAGCGATAAACTCTCCCGCGTTTGGTCCCCAGTGAGCCATCTACATTCTGTTAAAAATAGCCCTGAACTGCGTGAAGCTTATGAACAATGCCTGCCATTACTGTCCGAATTCAGTACATGGATGGGACAACATGAGCCACTGTATCAAGCTTATAAATCCCTCAAAGAAGACGCTGGATTTAATCAATTAAGCCAAGCTCAACGTAAATCTATCGAAAATACCCTGCGTGATTTTGAGCTGTCCGGTATTGGTTTACCTGCTGAAAAACAGCAACGTTATGGTGAAATCGTCGCACGTTTATCGGAAATCGCCTCTAAGTTTGGTAATAACGTCCTAGATTCCACAATGGGTTGGTCAAAACTCATTAAAGATGAAAACGAACTGGCAGGTATGCCAGAAAGCGCTATCGCCGCAGCAAAAGCGATGGCGGAATCCAAAGGTGAAGAAGGCTACTTACTGACATTGGATATGCCAAGTTACCTGCCAGTTATGACCTATGCGGATAACGCTGAACTGCGCCGTGAAATGAGCTATGCCTATAGTACCCGAGCTTCAGACCAAGGCCCGAATGCTGGTAAATGGGATAACAGCGAACTTATTGATGAATTAATGGCGCTACGACATGAACTGGCTCAACTGCTTGGTTTTAAAAACTTCGCAGAAAAATCTCTCGCAACAAAAATGGCGGAATCCCCTGAACAAGTTTTAGGTTTCCTAAATGATTTGGCTAACCGCGCTCATCAGCAAGGTAAAGAAGAACTCGCGGAACTGACCGCATTTGCGAAAGAAAATTATGGTGTTGAAACCCTCGAATCTTGGGATTTAGCCTATTACAGCGAAAAACAAAAACAGCATAAATTCTCACTTAATGATGAGCAATTACGTCCTTATTTCCCAGAACAGCGCGTATTAAATGGGCTATTTGAAGTGGTTCACCGTATTTATGGTTTAACGGCGAAAGAGCGCCATGATGTTGAAACTTGGCACGATGATGTCCGTTTCTTCGAACTGTATGATGATACCAATACCCTACGCGGTAGCTTCTATCTCGATTTATATGCTCGCGAGCATAAACGCGGCGGTGCATGGATGGATGATTGCGTGGGTCGCATGGTGCATAAAGATGGTGCGCTGCAAAATCCTGTTGCTTATTTAACCTGCAACTTTAATAAGCCGCTAGGGGATAAACCTGCTTTATTTACCCACGATGAAGTCATCACCCTGTTCCACGAATTTGGTCATGGTCTCCACCATATGCTGACCCAGATTGATGTGGCCGATGTGGCGGGTATCAATGGGGTTCCATGGGATGCTGTTGAATTACCAAGCCAATTTATGGAGAACTGGTGCTGGGAGCCTGAAGCCCTTGAGTTTATCTCCGGTCACTATGAAACTGGCGAGCCATTACCATCCGATATGCTACAAAGCATGCTAGCTGCGAAAAACTACCAGTCTGCGATGTTTGTACTGCGCCAACTGGAGTTTGGTCTGTTTGATTTCACCTTACACGCAGAATATGACCCAGCAAAAGGCGCGCAAGTGATGCCAACACTGTATGCCATCAAAGAAAAAGTTGCAGTGGTGCCATCACCAAAATGGGGACGTTTCCCACACGCATTTAGCCATATTTTTGCAGGCGGTTACGCTGCGGGTTATTACAGCTATTTATGGGCGGATGTCCTGGCTGCTGATGCCTTTTCTCGCTTCTCTGAAGAAGGCATTTTTAATCGCCAAACTGGCCAATCCTTCCTCGACAATATTTTAAGTCGCGGGGGCTCTGAAGCGCCGATGGTACTGTTCGAACGTTTCCGTGGTCGTAAGCCAGAGTTAGATGCGATGTTGAAGAGCTACGGTATTCATGGCTGAGAAGATTGCTATCCAATTAATCTGTGAAGAGGGTGCCGATATCGGCACTCTCAATCAACTTGCTGAAAAATGGCAACTCACGCATACACCTGACGCCTTGATGGCATTGGTGTTAACCCCCGAAAACCTGCAATTACGCAAAATGGATGAGCCAAAATTAGGCGGCATCTTTGTGGATTTTGTCTCAGGTGCAATGGCGCATCGCCGTAAATTTGGTGGTGGGCGCGGTGAGGCAGTTGCTAAAGCGGTGGGGATCAAAAAAGAGTATCTACCCGATGTGATTGATGCAACAGCTGGTCTAGGACGCGATGCTTTTGTACTGGCAGCTTTGGGCTGTAAAGTGCGAATGTTAGAGCGTCATCCGGTGGTGGCTGCACTGCTTGATGATGGTTTGCAACGTGGCTATCAAGACCCTGAAATTGGGGAATGGTTACAATCACGAATGTCACTGATCCACGCATCAAGTATTACCGCATTAGCCGAAATAACTGAAGCGCCAGACGTGATTTACCTCGACCCGATGTACCCACATCGGCAAAAAAGTGCATTAGTGAAAAAAGAGATGCGGGTGTTTCAGTCATTGGTCGGGGCTGATGATGATGCAGATTCTTTACTGGCACCAGCCATTGCGCTGGCAAAACGCCGTGTTGTGGTTAAGCGACCTGATTACGCTGAACCGCTTGCGGGGCAAAAAGCACCTTCAGCAGTCACAACCAAAAGCCATCGATTTGATATCTATCCCTGTATTAAACACAGCGATTAAAACGTAACGGCGAAGGGCGTTTGTACGGTTTATCACAGACAAACTTGCACGACCGCCCTTTCGCTTACGTTTTGAGTTAAACCTTACACAACGCCTTGTGCAAACATAGCGTCAGCGACTTTAACAAAGCCTGCAATGTTCGCGCCTTGGACGTAGTTGGTTTGTTTGGCTTCGCCACCGAATTCAACACAGTGGTGGTGAATGTCCAACATGATGTGGTGTAAACGCGTATCCACTTTTTCTGCTTTCCAGCTTAAGCGTGCTGCGTTCTGCGCCATTTCTAGACCAGAAGTTGCAACACCGCCAGCGTTTGCTGCTTTACCTGGAGCAAACAGAACACCTGCTTCAAGGAACAGCTCAGTTGCAGGAATAGTAGTTGGCATGTTTGCGCCTTCCGCGACAGCTTTAACACCGTTTTGGATCAGCACTTTAGCCGCTTCCACATCCAGTTCGTTCTGTGTTGCACATGGCAGTGCGATATCCACTGGAACACCCCAAGGTTGCTTGCCTGCTAAGTAAGTCAAACCAAACTCTTTCGCGTATTCTTCAACACGGCCGTAGTTGTTTTTGATAGCTTCTAAGCGTGCTAGTTTTTCAGGGGTGAAACCGGCTTCATCCACGACAGTACCGCTAGAGTCGGATGCAGTAACGACTTTTGCACCTAATTCCATACATTTTTCAATGGTGTACTGAGCAACGTTACCCGAACCTGAAACCGCCACTCGCATGCCTTCAAAGCCTAAACCATGGCGTTTGAGCATCGCATCAGTGAAGTAAACAAGACCGTAACCGGTCGCTTCTGGACGAATTAGGCTACCACCAAATGACAGACCTTTACCGGTGAAAACGCAAGAGGTGTCATTAGACAGTTTTTTCATCATCCCAGTCATAAAGCCAACTTCACGACCGCCCACCCCGATGTCACCAGCAGGAACGTCAGTATCAGCCCCTAAGTGGCGATAAAGTTCTGTCATTAATGCTTGGCAAAAACGCATCACTTCACCATGGCTTTTTCCTTTAGGGTCAAAGTCAGAACCGCCTTTTGCACCGCCCATTGGTAGGGTTGTCAGTGCATTTTTGAGGGTTTGTTCGAAACCTAAGAATTTCAGGATGGATAAGTTAACGGATGGGTGGAAACGCATGCCGCCTTTGAATGGACCAATCGCAGAGCTAAATTGAACACGCCATGCGCGGTTAACTTGTACCTTGCCTTGATCGTCCATCCAACACACGCGGAACTGGATCACTCTTTCTGGCTCAACGAAGCGTTCGAGAAGTGCTTGATCGCGATATTTTGAATTTTGTTCAATGAAAGGCCAAAGAGAAGTGAATACTTCACGCACTGCTTGCAGGAATTCAGGCTGTGAAGGGTCTCTTTTTTGGACAGACTCCAAGAATGAAGATAGTGTTTGCGCCATCTTTGTCTTCCTTTTTCAATGTGGATATTGTTGTGAGGTGCCTCACTATTTCTTATCTTTTTTTTTAGGAAATGTGAGGTCGATTTGTGTTTGCCTATTGAATATATCATTAGTTTATATTCTCAATTCAAGGTTTTTTTTTACTCATTTGAAAAAAAAATTGCTTGACCTGCCAATCACTCCCTTCAGACGATTATTTTGTCGCAAAAAAAACGCCTGCATAAGCAGGCATTTTCAGTGAATAATATTTCAATTTGTCTGTAATAAATTATTCTTCTTCATCATTCAGTGGAACAATCAGCATATCCACATGAACAGTATTGATTAGCTGGCGAGCTGAAGACATCAACTTGCTCCAGAAATCTTGGTGATGTCCGCAAACAACTAAGTCCATGTCGTATTTTTTGATAGCATCCACTAACACCTGACCTAAGTCACCGCTACCGCTGAGGGTTTCTTGGATGTCATAACCCGCACCTGCGGAAAGGTCTTTTAGTGAATTACGAGTTTCATCAGTGATGCGCTGTTGCATATCACCTAAATTCACATCGATAAGACCGGTGTACAGATCCGAGTAATTAACATCAACATGGATCATAGAGACTTTGGCTCCGTACGGTTTTGCCATAGAAACTGCTTTATCCAGTAAAACTTTACTTTCAGGTGATAAATCAACCGCAACAAGAATATGTTTATAAGCCATAAGTAAACTCCTTCCAAATGCTGATTTAACTGGTGGTTAACGACGTTCACCAATATCTTATGAATATACTATACCTGCTAATCGCGATAACTAAGTGTCGTTTTGATCACATCTAGCAGATTAATTTTTAAGGATTAAAAGACAGAACATTTGATAAAACAATAACATCATTCATTCAATATTAATATATATCGGCTCAAAATTCGAATTACCGCAATGCCAGTAAGTGTAATCAACAATCTGTAAATTAACAGCTCGTGATGGCCGCTTTTTTGAAGTCAAAACTTGAACCATCTGCACTTTTTTTAAGCAATGAATTGTGTTTAAGTAACGACATGCCCTACAATGAAAATAAATGATGTTAGTGCAATATTTTGGCGGTATTTCCTTTAGTGACAACGGGGCAATTTAGGTTCGTTCTAAGGAGGGGATTATGTTCAGTGTAATTGCATTATTTTGGGCACTCTGCATTTTGTGCATCTTAAATATGATGCGCTATTTTTCATCTATTCGCGTTTTATTATCTATTCTGAGGGATTCTGATCCCCTACTTTATCAATCCGTTGATGGTAATGGCTTTTTCACGACTCACGGCCAGCTGAACAAGCAATTGCGCCTGGTCCGCTATATCAATACCAAACAGTACCTTGAGCACTACGATCCTGATGTGATATTCCGTTGTGAACGTATTCGTAAGCAGTTTATGTTGATCAGCCGGTTGAGCATTTTAGTCGTTGTGAGTTTGGTCTATATGGTGATAGCCAATTAACCTCGCGTTTGTTATTCCCTTTATTCTAAGCAAAAAAATAGTGATGACCGGAAACCGATCATCACTATTTTAAAATGCTTTTGTCTTATCTAACGCTAATTAGATAATCTTCAGCGCAATCCAGTACAGTACACCAGACAGAATGATGGAAACAGGAAGCGTCAGTAACCATGCAAGCGCAATGCTCTTAATCGTCTTGCTCTGAACACCACCACCATCAACGACCATCGTACCCGCTACCGCAGAAGAGAGAACTTGGGTTGTTGAAACAGGCATACCTGTATAACTTGCCACACCGATAGAGACCGCCGCAGTGACCTGAGCCGATACACCTTGTGCGTAAGTCATACCTTTCTTACCGATTTTCTCACCGATAGTCACCGCAACACGCTGCCAGCCGAACATGGTACCTAGCGCCAGTGCTAACGCAACAGCAACGATAATCCATAACGGTGCATACTCAACAGTATACAGCAGGTCATTACTCAGCTTTTTCAGTAAGCTTGCATCTTTCGCGCTAGTTTCTGGTAACTTCGCCACCGCATTCGCAGTATCGGAGATACACATTAACAAGCGACGAGTTTGGTTGCGCTGGTCAGGTGTTAACTCATCATAGCTCTGAATGCCACTGAGCATCTTCTGAGCTTGACTTAAGATGATCGGGGTACGTGAACTATCACAATGGAACTCGCCTTCTTCAGGCTTGCTCTCAGCGACCATTGGCGTATTTTCAATCGCGTGGTTTAACGCTGGTTTATGTGTTTCATAGTATTGTTGCAGATGAACCACCGCATCATGCGTTCTCGCGATATCATAACCGTTAGAATTCATGTTAACGACGAAGCCTGCTGGCGCAACACCGATTAACACCAGCATAATCAGACCGATACCTTTTTGCCCATCGTTCGCGCCGTGAGAGAAACTCACGCCGACAGCAGACAGGATCAATGCAGTACGCGTCCAAAATGGGGGTTTACGTTTACCATCTTTCTTCTCACGCTCAGCTGGCGTTAAGTGAATACGGCGACGTTTTTTGGTTCCACTCCAATAACGGCGTAGCACAAAAATCATCAGCCCAGCAATCACAAAACCGATAGCAGGAGAAAGAATTAAGGACATGAAAATGCTGATCATTTTAGGAATATTCAGCGCATCAACCACCGAAGATTCAGTCACAATTGCGTTGGTCAAACCAACACCAATAATTGCACCGATCAGCGTGTGAGAACTTGATGCAGGAATCCCTAAATACCAGGTTCCAAGGTTCCAGATGATAGCAGCCAGTAGCAATGAAAAGACCATTGCAAGGCCGTGAGCAGAACTCACGTTAAGGAGAAGGTCTGTTGGTAAAAGATGAACAATGGCGTATGCCACGCTCAACCCTCCCAGCAAGACACCGAAAAAGTTAAATACCCCGGCCATGACAACCGCAAACTGAGCACGCATTGCTCGGGTGTAGATCACCGTCGCGACCGCGTTAGCAGTATCATGAAAGCCATTAATCGCCTCATAGAACAGCACAAATAACAGTGCTAGAACTAACAAAAGACCTGTGTAAAATTCTAAACCTGTAAAAAGATGTAGCATAGACGTTAAGCCATTATATGTTGGACATGAACGCGGCGCATTATCAGTGACAAACGCTAGCGGTGGAAGCGAAATCTGACCTTTTTTTGATTTAAATACTAATCAAAAAACCATCAAACACAAACTATCCCTTTAATATCATCCAGTTACCATAATTAAAGTTATTCTGAATTTTTGAAACTTTTTTTATGATAATTTGTGAAAATCTGGGGGAAATAGTCTTTTTTCGCGATTTTTCCTAATTATAATACGTCTACCATACTTTTCATTAATTCTTCGATGATCCGTTGCATTACAACCGGCGCTAAATCGCGTAAAATAGCGGTATTAATTATCGTAATTACGATTAAAATCAAATATATATAGAGAATTCCAATTGTGAGAAATATCGATGTTATTATTTTAGGTGCAGGTGCTGCTGGGCTATTTTGTGCTTCACTCGCGGGTAAGCGCGGTTTAAACACCCTTGTGCTGGATAATGGCAAAAAATTAGGGCGTAAAATTTTGATGTCCGGTGGTGGTCGATGCAATTTCACCAATATGTACGCCGATCACAATAACTATCTCTCGACTAACCCTCATTTTTGTAAGTCAGCACTTGCTCGCTATACACAGTGGGATTTTATTGAGCTTGTTGGTAAATATCAGATCCCTTATCACGAAAAGACCTTAGGACAGCTATTTTGCGACAATAGTGCGCAAGATATCGTCGATATGCTGAAAAGTGAGTGCGATCAGCCCAATGTCACTATCAAGCTACGCAGTGAAGTCACCCAAGTCGACAAAACAGATGACGGATATGTTGTCACGGTAAATGGGGATCAAGTAAGTACTCGCTTACTGGTGGTTGCGACTGGGGGGCTTTCAATGCCAGGTTTGGGTGCAACTCCGTTTGGCTATCGCCTTGCCGAACAATTTGGGCACAGCATTATCCCTACCCGTGCTGCACTCGTTCCCTTTACCTTACACAAGCCTCTACTTGAAGCGCTGCAAGCCCTCTCTGGGGTTTCCGTGGCGGCAACCGTCACATCCGCCAGCGGCGTCCTATTTAAAGAAAATATCCTGTTTACCCACCGAGGGTTATCCGGTCCAGCGATTTTACAGATTTCAAATTACTGGCAACCTGGAGAGTATGTGAGTATTAACTTACTTCCAGATCTTTCATTGGGGGAATTTCTGACCAATGAGAAACAGCAGCGCCCTAATCAATCACTCAAAAATACCTTAGCGACGCTGTTGCCTAAACGCTTAATTGAAGTTTTACAACAACTTGGACAGATTCCAGATTGCCCACTCAAGCAGCTCACCCACGCACAGATTGATGCTCTCGATGACACACTGCATAACTGGCAAGTACAACCCAACGGCACAGAAGGCTATCGTACTGCGGAAGTAACCCTTGGCGGCGTTGATACTCATGAAATTTCATCCAAAACCATGGAATCGCTCAAGTCTTCCGGCCTCTATTTTATTGGAGAAGTGATGGACGTGACAGGTTGGTTAGGGGGATACAATTTCCAATGGGCGTGGAGTTCCGCTTCTGCGTGTGCGGAAAACTTACCCCATCAAGCTTAATCGCTCACCCTTTTATGAAATTATTTAATCCATTGAAAAATAATGGATATTATTTAATTTCAACCAAATCAGGCAGTTGAGCACTGGGTTTAAATAAATCTAAAATTGGTTAAAAATAACGCTTTACAAACGATAGTGATAACTATTATCATTATCACATCTTCCGCAGGCGACTTAACTTAGTCAGTCTCTTGTAGGAGGTACGACATTGCTCACATTGCTTCCAGTGTTTACTTTAGCCAGCTTATGCTGGCTATTTTTTTATCTGTGCCCTGCTATTGATACACTGTATCTCCCCCCTGCTAAAACTTGCCATTTCATACCGCAAATCATCTTAGTGATACCTCGGAATCTTATTCAAATTTTTTGGATCCTATGGTTAATACCGCCTACTTTTCTCTTTCTGCAATTTGGCTAAACTGTCATCAACAAGTTAAGCAAGAGCCCAATGAAAATTGGATATCCGCTTTTAAGGAGATGACTCAATGATCTATTTACGCCAAGCAAATGAACGCGGACACGCAAACCACGGTTGGCTGGACAGTTGGCACACTTTCTCGTTCGCTAACTATTATGATGAGAAATTTATGGGTTTCTCAGCGTTAAGAGTCATCAATGAAGACTACATCGCTGCGGGACAAGGGTTCGGTACTCACCCTCATAAAGACATGGAAATATTGACCTACGTACTGGATGGTGCAGTTGAGCACAAAGATAGCATGGGCAATATGGAACAGATCCCAGCGGGTGAATTCCAAATCATGAGCGCGGGAACAGGTGTTCGTCACTCTGAATACAACCCAAGCAATGAAAAAGAGCTGCGTTTATACCAAATTTGGATCATTCCAGATAAAAATGGCATCGAACCACGTTACGAGCAAAAACGCTTTGATTCGACAAGTGGTAAGCAATTGGTGTTATCACCAGATGCACGCGATGGCTCACTGAAAGTTAACCAAGACATGACCTTATGGCGCTGGGCATTGCCAGCTAATGAGCAAAGCACCTACGACATCGCAGAGAAACGCGTTGTTTGGATCCAAGTCGTTAAAGGCAATATTGAAGTTAACGGGCAGAAAGCGACGGCTAGCGATGGCTTAGCCATTTGGCAAGAAAATCAGTTAACCATTAAAGCTGATGAAGACAGTGAAATTTTAGTTTTTGACTTGCCTGCTGCGGAATAACTTTTCAGGTAAGTAAACGCTAACACCAATGGGAAAGGCTCTACACCATGAAGTTATCTTCAATGGTTGTAGAGCCTTTTTTATCTGAGCTACCCGAAATTACAGTTTAGGACCGGCTTTAACCAGTGCCGCACCTGCAGGGGTATCAGTGTACTTATCGAAGTTCTTCACGAAACGATCCGCTAAGTCTTTAGATTTTTCATCCCACTGAGATTTATCAGTATAAGTATTACGTGGGTCAAGGATATTGGTATCCACACCCGGTAATGCTGTTGGGACTTCTAAATCAAATACTGGTAGCTTGATGGTATCGGCTTTTTCGATATCGCCACTTAAGATAGCATCGATGATTGCACGAGTATCTTTAATAGAGATACGTTTGCCTGTACCGTTCCAGCCTGTGTTAACTAAGTATGCTTTCGCACCTGCTGCTTCCATACGCTTCACCAACACTTCCGCGTATTGCGTTGGGTGCAGAGATAAGAACGCCGCGCCGAAACATGCAGAGAATGTTGGAGTTGGTTCAGTCACACCACGCTCTGTACCCGCCAATTTCGCTGTGAAACCAGACAGGAAGTGGTACTGAGTTTGTTCTGGCGTTAAACGAGAAACGGGTGGTAACACACCGAATGCATCTGCCGTCAGGAAGATAACTTTTGTCGCGTGACCCGCTTTAGAAACTGGTTTTACGATATTATCGATGTGGTAAATAGGGTAAGAAACACGCGTGTTCTCAGTTTTAGAACCGTCATTAAAATCAACTGAACCATCAGCCAATACCATGACGTTTTCCAATAACGCATCACGTTTGATTGCGCCATAGATGTCTGGCTCAGCTTCTTTAGACAGGTTGATAGTCTTCGCGTAGCAACCGCCTTCGAAGTTGAATACGCCGTCATCATCCCAACCGTGCTCATCATCACCAATTAACTTACGTTTTGGATCTGTAGACAGTGTGGTTTTACCCGTACCAGACAGGCCGAAGAAAATCGCAACGTCGCCTTCTTCACCGACGTTTGCTGAGCAGTGCATGGAAGCGATGCCTTTTAATGGCAGCAGGTAGTTCATCATAGAGAACATCCCTTTCTTCATTTCACCGCCGTACCAAGAACCGCCGATTAACTGCATACGCTCAGTTAAGTTGAAAGCAACAAAGTTTTCTGAGTTCAGACCTTGTTCTTTCCAATTCGGGTTAGTGCATTTTGCACCGTTCATCACGATAAAGTCTGGTTCAAAACCCACTAATTCTTCATCAGAAGGACGAATAAACATGTTTTTCACGAAGTGAGCTTGCCATGCAACCTCAGTGATAAAACGGACTTTCAGACGAGTATCTGCGTTCGCACCACAGAATGCATCCACAACAAACAAACGTTTACCTGATAACTGCTCAGTCACTAAGTGTTTCAGGCTGCTCCAAACCTCTTGGCTCATTGGTTTGTTATCGTTTTTACCTTTACCTTGGTCAGCCCACCAAACGGTATCACGGGTGACATCATCGCGAACGATATATTTATCTTTTGGGGAACGTCCTGTAAAAATACCGGTATCAACAGCAACAGCACCTAATGTAGTGACAGTACCGCGTTCATAACCTTCAAGACCTGGCTTGGTTTCTTCCTGAAATAACAGCTCATAACTTGGGTTATAAACAACTTCAGCGACGTCATGAATGCCGTACTTTTCGAGATCCTTCAGGGTAATGCTTTTAGCGCTCATTATATTGCTCCTGGTAAACATAGCTATTCTGCCGACGATCATAAATCTTTACGACTAATTAACAGCGATAGCTATCAAAGAATTGAAAAAGCATAATTTTTTTTAATTCATAATGAGACTTAGAGCACGTTATAATTCTTTAAAATTATAAAAAAAGGGTGCAAAATTGCACCCTCGTCACATAATTAGGTTGCTAAATCGTATCAGTGAAGTTGCTGATTTGGCTCATTATTTAACCCGATGATATCGGATTCAATAAATACATAGTGTGAGCCACAATATTCACACTCCATATCAATTTTCCCATCTTTGTGCAAAATATCCATAACATCTTCATGGGTTAATGTTGCTAAAGACGCTTCACAACGTTCACGTGAACAAGTGCAACGGAACTCAACAGATTGTGGGTCATATAGAGTGACATCTTCCTCATGATACAGACGATGAAGTACCTCTTTCACATCTAATTCGCTGAGCTCTTTGCCTTTGATAGTCGCAGTCAGTTGCACTAAGTGATCAAAAAACTCGTGGCTAGTCTCTCCTGCAGCAGGTAAAACTTGCAGCAACATCCCGCCAGCAATCGCTTTGCCATCTTGTTCACTAACGCGGATAAACAAGCGAGTCGGTAACTGTTCAGATTGGCGGAAATAAGCATCAATACTCTCTTCAATGCTGTTGCCTTCAATCGCCACAATCCCTTGATAACGCTCACCTTGTTTTGGTGTAATCGTGATGACAATAAACCCGTTACCAATCATTTGCTGTAACGTACTTCCCGCAACAACAGGGCCATCAACACGTGCAACACCGCGCATTTGTTGTAAGTTATTACCGTTAATCACGGCTAACTTAACTGGGCCATCACCTTGGATTTGAACGGTAATATCACCATCAAATTTTAAAGTAGCAGTCAGTAAGCTGGTCGCAACCAGCAGTTCGCCCAGTAGCATTTTGACAGCTTCTGGGTAATCATGATTTTCTAGAATATGATGAAAAGTCTCATCGACAGTAATCATTTCTCCACGTACCGCATGCTGTTCAAACAGAAAACGGTGGAGTTGGTCTTGTTTAGCCATAATTTCTCTCTATTACTCAGGCAGTCTATTAAGACGATTCATGGGAATTCGTGTGTTTAAATTTTAGCAGAGTCCGACGCTCTTTTTTATCGGGACGTCTGTCAGGATGTGGCATCGTGAGTGCATTCATCTTACGTGCCATCGCCATCTTTTCGCGTTGTTCAAGGCTTTCTACGGTTTCACGGTAGAGTAGCTGAGCTTCTGGTGCGCCTTTACGTTGATTGCTGATCTCGAGTACTTCGACAATCCGCTCATCATTTCCTTGGCGTACTTTTATCATCGCACCCAATTCAACAATTTTGCCCGGCTTACTTCTTTGCCCATTATAATGAACTTTTCCGCCATCAATCATCTCACGAGCAATTGAACGTGTTTTGTAAAAACGTGCAACCCATAGCCATTTATCAAGGCGAGCTGGCTCAGCGGATGATGGCTTTGTTGAAGATTGATTTGTCGATAACGGCTTCATGGTGCCTCCTCACACTTAGTTTGAATGCCAAACCAAAATGAGGCTCCATGGTCAGGGAAGGATAATACTATCTAGACTCGGAAGGATTATCTGCCTCATAGCATTTATCGTAATATTCAGTGATTTTACGCAAACGCCGTTTGTTATTCAAAACTCGAATAATAATTAATGTTCCATTTATCAAGGTACAAATGATCAAGAAGAAAACCAACATTGAGCGGCAGACATATTCTGATAACACATCTTCATCCAAGCGCTCATGAACCACCACTTGCAATGTGCCATTGGCATCTGTCGAAATGTTCGTGATAACCCCTTCAACATCAAACGGGGTATTAATCAGAATGCTGGATAAACGCTTTAACTCATACCATCGCTGGACTTGGTTCATTTCGCTCAGTGAACTCACTGGCATTAAGTCTACCAGCGGACGGTTTTCATCGCTGATCAACAACACCCCACCCGGTGGTGGACTATTGAGTTTACGAACTTCCTTCTCAAGTTCTTGCTTGATGAAATCATATGTGGTGTCTTCAACTAAGTTTTCCAAGGCATCAGCACTTCCTGCACGTAATAAAACATGCGCACCACTTAATTTTCCTGAAGACGCTTTATTCACCAACCCCGGCCAATCATCCACACTTCCACCCAAGTTAGACAATGCGCTTTTGAGTTTAATGCAATGATCTTGCTGATCACACAATGCGTTGGTTTTTAATATGATTTCTGAAAAATCGAAAATAATATTCATTCCAGATTTCATGATTTCACGCTGTAATCTTGGGTTAATTCCCGCGGCATCTTTATCTGGATGCAATTGGTTCTTTACGCTATTCAATAAATCGGTGGCTCGATTCACAATCTCAGATTGCGGCTCAGTAATCAGGTTAATATTATTCCAATACACACCCGAGCAATCGAAAGGTACAAACAACGCTTGGTTGGCATCATTCAAATTAGGTGGTCGATAACACATCCCCATTCCCTTCGCTGATAATGTATCTCCAACTCTAATTTTACGGGCGGTTAAATCTGAAGGATCAACGACACTGACTTTTTTCGCACCTTCAATCCACGCAAACCCTAATTTCACTGGCAAGCTAATCGATTGATAAGAAAACACCATCACCAAAACGAACAATGCACTGAAAAACATCAGCACATTCTTTTTAAATCGTTTATAGGGGTAATAGCGTTCCTCTTCATGAATAGAGAGACAACGACCGTATCGTAATACCTCTCCTGTCGAATAGAGATCAATATTGGTAGGGTGGCCTAATTCATATTTTAAGTAGGGAAGCCAATAGCTAGGATAGTGTAAGTCCACGCCCCCTATCGAAATGGTAGAAGAGTACTTTTTATCTAACTCTCCGTACAGTTCCCAGTGTTTGGCTTGCCCATAAATACATTGCACATCTTGATAGGGTTTAGGAAAAAGGCGTAAACGGAATAATAAAAACATCCCGAGGATAAACACCACTGCAGCTAGTGTCAGCCCCCATCCTTGAAAAATGGGAATAGAAACAATCGTCAGATAGCCGATAAAAAAACTGAGGCTTACCACGATCGCCCCTAACCACCCAGAAGAATTATGGAGTCGATGCTCCTCTTTACTTTCCTTACGCATCTTCAACAATTGAATGGTGTTCGGTTCCCCTTCATGGATATCAGCCTCAGGTTGAGACCTAGACTCCTCTGAAGGAACTTCCCATTCATAGCTAAATTCTTTCAATGAGTGGCTATTGAGAGCAACAATTAAAGGCAGATGATCCGTTTCCACAATTTCCATGACATTTTGTCGTTGTAAAAACGGTTCTAGTTGAGAAGGCAACTGCACTTCAATCGTATCAATAAAATAGCGCCAACCCTGCCCTTGCTCTTGACGCAAATTAAATCGCGTAATGGCATTGCAGATAGTGGCAACCGTGGCATTTTTTCGTATTTGCCATGCAGTTTGGGAAGACGAATGAAGGTTTTTAGATGCACTGTGATTAAGATACTGGGTGATAGTCTGGAAATCAGACTCAATCATTTTTTTAAACGCGGGTGTCGCTAGAGAGGGTATTTGATAGACACTAGAACGCCGTCCCCGCCAGAAAAACAGAACGGAAACCATTATAATTAGGCTAGCTATGATCAGAGCCAGTATAATGACGGTGTTTAGCATTTTTTTCTCAACAGAATTGTCTACCTAAAAAGCATAGCAACGTAATGCTTTTCACTATATAAGCCAATTCCTATTCTCTTCCAGTTTTTGTTTTATTTTACAATATGTTGTAAATAAAATGTTTTACTTATTAATCAGTCCGACTTTCATAAGTAGATTATACTAACAGCATTTTCTCCACCCTATACTCTCTATCATTTTTTTTTGATATGCGTCATAGTTAAAGACAATGTATGCTTGCCCTCATGGATCCCATTCACCTGATTCGGAAATCGTTATGACAGAGTTAAAAAAACCAAAAATCCTGAATATTCAAGATGTTGCTAAATCAAAATTATTCAGTATCCAATCTGTTGACCTCGAATTTAGTAATGGTGAAAAACGTGTTTATGAAAGAATGCGCCCCGCAAAGCGTGAAGCGGTTCTTATCGTCCCCATCATTGATGATCACCTGATTCTGATCCGAGAATACGCCGTGGGTATCGAAAACTATGAGCTAGGCTTCCCTAAAGGAGCTGTAGACCCAGGAGAAGCCCCTCTTGAGGCTGCTCAGCGCGAACTCAAAGAAGAAATCGGTTATGGGGCTCGCCAAATTACCCCTTTGGCAAAACTCACCATGTCCCCATCTTACTTTTCCAGCAAGATGAACATACTTATAGCTAACGACCTATTTAGCGAAAAACTTGAGGGGGATGAGCCAGAACCACTGCAACAAGTCAAATGGCCGATTGCACGTATGATGGAGCTCCTTGACCACCCAGACTTCAACGAAGCCCGCAATATTAGTGCGTTGTTTTATGTGGAACGTTACTTAAAGAATAACGCGAAATAACGCCACATCAATATTCAATTTATTCAACACCCTAAATAATTACACCCCATGCCAAACGGCGATGGGGTGCAGTTTATTTACGCTCAAAACAGCTCATTAGAATAGCTCTTGGCTGACTCCATTTTCCGTTGAAATGGTCGTTCCAACCTCTTGTACCGCGCGCTCTTTCGGCTCAGTTCCTTCGATAAAGTATTCACTACGAGAAGGTCC
Organism: Providencia sp. wls1943; assembly: GCF_009706275.1. Taxonomy (NCBI): domain Bacteria; kingdom Pseudomonadati; phylum Pseudomonadota; class Gammaproteobacteria; order Enterobacterales; family Morganellaceae; genus Providencia; species Providencia sp. wls1943. Next base: position 26,063 of record NZ_WLTU01000011.1, on the reverse strand, counting down.
GCCGGATGAGAGTTTACCTGTACGAGTATCAATAGTGACTGAAATAATCCCTTTTGGCGGTTGCATGATTTTCACCGGAACACCGTCAAGGGCTGCTTTCATGAAGTCATCCCAAATCGGCTGAGCACTCTTCGCTCCCGCTTCACCACCACTTATTCCAGTACGGCCTAATGTGCGCTTGTTATCATCGAAGCCAATCCATGCAGAAGCGACAATATCGGGGCCATAGCCGGAGAACCACGCATCTTTCGAGCTATTCGTGGTACCTGTTTTCCCGCCAATGTCTCGACGACCACCCAGATCACGACCCGCACGCCAACCAGTACCTGACCAACCTGGCTCACCATAAATATTTGTTACCATCGCATCGCGAATTAAGAACGCCAGCGGTGTACTAATAACATGCGGGGCATATTGGTCTTCAGGGCTCTGCTGCTCTGCAGCCGTAGACAGTGCCATGGTTGGCTCTTGTTCCATCACATTATTATTCGACTGAGTTACTTCCTCTGTTGCATCTTCGCCTTCAGAATCACTCAACGCAATCGTACGTGCTGTATCCCCATAAATGACCGGAATATTTGTACACTCTGGGCATGCAATTTTTGGTTTCGCTTCGAAAATCACTTCATCGCTGTGATTCTCAATCTTCAAAATATAGTAAGGATCAACAAGGTATCCCCCGTTCACCATCACGGCGTAACCACGCACCATTTGCATTGGGGTAAATGATGGAGCGCCCAACGCCAACGCTTCTGTGCGGTTAATATTCTCTTTCGGGAAACCAAAACGCGTTAAATAATCCGCGGCATAATCCACACCCATGGCGCGCATCGCACGTACCATCACCACGTTTTTCGATTCACCTAAGCCTTGGCGTAGACGAATAGGACCCGCATAGCGCGGTGGTGAGTTCTTCGGACGCCAGTCTGAACCGGCGCCCGCATCCCAACGGCTAATCGGCACGTCATTGAGTAATGACGCTAACGTTAAGCCTTTATCCATCGCAGCGGTATACAAGAATGGCTTAATATTTGAGCCCACTTGGCGCAATGATTGCGTCACGCGGTTAAATTCACTCATATTAAAATCAAAACCACCCACAAGGGCTATCACTGCACCATCATTCGGATTCAATGCAACAAATGCCGCGTTCACATCAGGGACTTGTGCTAACCACCAGCTATCTTTAACCTGACGAACCCAAATTTGCTCACCCGGCTGCACAACTTTGTTCACCGCAGATGGCGTGCCACCTTGCTGAGTATCCGAAATAAACTTACGCGCCCAGCGCACACCCGCCATCGTAATTTGGATGTCCGAGCCATCCGCCAGCATCACTTTCGCATCGCTGCTACTTGCCGAAAGAACGACAGCCGGAACCAATGAGCCGTAGTTCGGTAATTTTTTCAGTTTCTCCAGGATTTTCTCTTTATCCCATGCGGCTTGGCTTCCACTCCATAACACTTCCGCAGGACCGCGATAACCATGGCGAATATCGTAATCTATCAAATTATTACGTACGGCTTCGGTCGCCGCTAACTGGTCTTTACGCACAACCGTGGTGTACACCTTATAACCATCGGTATAAGCATCTTCACCGTATTTTTCATACATCGTTTGGCGTGCCATTTCCGCTAAATAAGGCGCGGAAAAATCCACTTTTGGAGCGTGATAAGAGGCGACAATTTTTTCGCTTTTCGCTTGCTCGTACTGGTCTTGCGTGATGTATTTTTCTTCTAACATCCGCATTAGTACTACGTTACGGCGGTTAACCGCACGGTCATAAGAGTAAAGTGGGTTGAATGTTGACGGCGCTTTCGGTAGACCAGCAATCATCGCCATTTCACTCAACGTCAACTCATTGACTGTTTTACCAAAATAAACATAAGCGGCGGCCCCCACACCATAAGCACGGTTACCTAAATAAATTTTATTCAGGTACAGCTCCATAATTTCATCTTTGGTAAATAACTGTTCGATACGAATTGCCAAAAATGCCTCTTTTGCTTTACGCATCAAGGTTTTTTCTGGGCTTAAATAAAAGTTTCTCGCCAGCTGCTGAGTAATGGTACTCGCCCCTTGCGATGCATGACCCGATGAAGCCATCACAGTCACTGCACGGAAAATACCAATGGGATCAATACCGTGGTGCTCATAGAAGCGGCTATCTTCTGTTGCAATAAAGGCATGCACTAACATCGGAGGAATGTCAGCTAATGGCAATGGAATACGGCGTTTTTCACCATATTGGGCGATCAGTTCATTGTCTGCACTGAATACCTGCATTGGCGTTTGCAGACGAATGTCTTTCATTGTTGCGACATCAGGCAGCTCACCTTCGACATATTTGTACATGCCATAAATCGAGGCGCTTCCCAAAAAAATGCAACAGAAAACCAGAATTAAAAAATATTTTACGAACTTCACCGAAGAATTCCCATATGCAACTGACAGGCGGGTTTAGATATCACTACTGCATAGTATAAAGCTTATACAGCACAATAGAAAACGTAATTTAATTGTTAATGATAAGGATATTATGTATGTATTCACCAAAATGGCACATCGGAATTGAGCTATCACAGCACCACATTCAGTTAGTTGCAGTAAAAAAACATCGCAAATTCTGGTCGTTATGTGAATGCTGGCAACAAGCACTACCTTTTGACAGCGCATTGCATGCCCTTGATGAACACCGCGTAATTTTACGCAATATTCTGCGACAATGGCGTCAGAAATTACCTAAAAACTGTTCTGTTTCTATTGCGTTACCCTCATTGAGATCGCTCCAAAAACAAATCTCACTTCCCAACCAAATGAGCCTACAGCAACCAGAACTAAGCTGGTATTTACAGGCGCAAGTTGACCAACTTTTCCCCATGCAAGCTCAAGAGCTTGCTGTAGATTATCGGATCATTGGACAACAAGTTTACTTCAATGCCGCACGCCAATCTGATATTACCTTTTGGCAAGATTTATTACAGGAGAGCGGCTACCACTTGCTAGCTGTCGATATTGCCCCCATCGCGCTACGTTACCTTGCTCGGCATGCTCAGTTGCCTAACGAATGTTGGCTTGTTTACTATCGCCAAAACGAATGGTTTTGGTCAGGACCTATCAGCCAACCTGCAAGTTATAGTCATATTCAAAGCGATAATCCGGCTCAAGATAATCAGTCAGTGCACATTAACCAAATTCAATCCTTATTAACTGACGATCCTGAAGCCTTAAAATTACCGATTTACTGTATTAGTGACCACGATATTCAAGGCGTTGAATATCGATGGGATTTACTGCAAGCTTTTCATCAATACCCCATCAAATTACCCCGCCAATTGGGGGATTTTGTGATTGCCGCAGGGCTGGCTCTGCGTCATGGGGATCTTTAATATGTATCAGGTTAACTTCCTACCTTGGCGAACCGATAAGCTCACTCGCCAACGACGCTATTTTTTAATGGTGACGGGGATCAGCTGTATTTCTGTTATCGTTATCTTTGGTTATTTAATCAGTTTGCTTCTAGAGGATATATCGCAAGCCCATTTATACCTTGCAGCTCAACAGAAACATCAACAGCACATTGAACAGCTAAAGACACAATTACAAGCGCAACAACAACAGCTAGAAAAATTCACGCTTCAGCAAAATCAGCGTCAAGCCTATGCGCAACATAACCATGCCTTACTCAACCTATTAAGGTCGCTATCCAATCTCACGCCATCTAAAAGCTGGCTATCCTCCTTTCAACTACGTGAAGGTCGTTTAGAAATTAAAGCGCTCAGTTATCGCTTTCAAGACCTGAACTTACTGTTAACCCAATTTGACCAAGCACCCCAAGTTGATAACGTGCAACTGCGTACGTTACGGCGGGTTGCTGCCATTAACCAACTGCACCTTATTGCCGATTATCGAGGTGTCGTTGATGAATAAACACTTTGCCGCTTTTTGGTACCGCCCCCTTTGGCAGCAATATTTAACGATATCGTTGATTTTGGTGGTAAGCATTGCCGCTGGCTATACCTTCATATTGCAAGACAAGCAAAATCAATGGGTAGATTTACAACAAAACGGTTCTGTCTTGCACCGACAAAATCAAGTAAGTAGCCAGTTTTTCGCCCAAAATCCGACTCGGGTTTGGCTAGCACAGGAACTCGCTTCATTCCCTTCTAATGAAGAAATTACTTTAGATCCTCAGTTCTTTGTTCTGCACTTACAGCAGCTCATTGCAAATAACAATGTTGTCTTAAATCAGCTTCAGTCATCGGATCCGTTGAATTCTGAGTACCAACTTGAGATCCAAGGAAAATTTAAGGATCTCCTCGAATTTATGCAATCACTCACCCATACGCTACTCCAGCAACATTGGCAATTTTCTGACGTTATTTTGACGGCTAAAAATCAGCAACTCACTGCCAATTTATCGCTCTCATTTATCAAGGATGAACAACCTAATGAGCAACACTAATTTTTTCGTTCCCATATTAATGTTAATGCTATGCGGCTCTTTCTTCGGGTATGCCGAAACACCCCGAGACCCTTTTGAACCCATATCCCCAACAGAAGAAGATACCCAGCTCTTAGACACCATCATTCCACCTAAAGCGCCGGAAATAATTCTCACCGAAAAAATTTTTCCATTAGTCTCTATCGATGCTCAAACCGTTCATCAACAGCTCACGGAGCCTGACATGCGCCTACTATCCGATAAAGGCATCGCCCACTTTGATGTCACCACCAACAGTGTGATTATTACTGACACCAAAGAGCGCTTGACATTAATTGAAACATGGCTTGTTCAAAAAGATATTCCCCAGCAGCAAGTGCAAATCACCGCCCACATCATCAGTAGTTCGCGCACTGCTTTACAAGCACTAGGCTTAGAGTGGGGAATGCTAGGAGAGTCAGCGACTGATGGGCACCATAGCCGCTATAACCGTTACAGCAGCCAATCAGGGCAAATGGCATTGAATGTATTACAGCTCGGGGAAGGCTTACTTGAAATGAAGCTGAACGCACTAGAAAAAGAAAATTTACTGTCGATTATTGCGAGCCCACGCTTGGTGGCATCCCACAAACAGCCCGCCAGCATCCAACAAGGCAGCGAAATTCCCTATGTCACCACCTCCGATAAAAAAAGCCATGTCCAGTTTAAAGATGCGGTATTAGGTATGGAAGTCACACCAACCATTGCCCGAGATGACAGAGTGGAAATGGTATTAAAAATCAGTCATAACTCCCCAGATGCCGCTCTCACTATCAATCCCAGCCAACATCTGGCCATTAATAAACAAGAAATAGCAACCTCTGTCACCATTAAAAATAATAATACGTTAATACTTGGCGGTATTTTTCAACAGAAGCAAGAAAAAACGGATTCAGGCATCCCATTTCTTTCACAAATTCCGCTATTAGGGAGTTTATTTATCAATAAGACACAACACGTTGATAAACGTGTTTTACTGGTATTTATTACACCAAAACTTATTAAGATTTAGCGTAAAAAATAACGCCTATACATTCAATTAGTTGAATGTTTAATTCCTCAAAGTACCGTGAAATTATTACTTTTTGTGCCATAAACATACCGGATAAATTTGACGCTGAGGTCGTTTTAGCATACAAGGTTATCCATTGAGTGTTCTAACTATCGGTAGATGAAAGAACAAACTATCAGCCGCTTATAAAATAGCTACAGAAATTTTGCTTTATAATTAACAGGTTCCATTCATTTAGTAGAATAAACAACCTGCTAATAAGCTCGCTAAACAGTGCATTATGTAATGTAGACGGCTCAAATATATAGAAACCCGCAACGAAGAATATGGCACTTTGTTTTCTAAGTGCCATATTTATATAGTTGCAATTCAGGTTGATGTATTGAGATAATTTTCTTATCTGATCTCACATCATCACTTATGAGGTTTCAGTTTAGGTCCCGCCGCTAATTCGATTGGCGGGGCGGGTGATCATTAACGAATAATCGTAGTAATACCAAAAAACATGGCAGAGAAACGCAATATCTTTCTGGTTGGACCAATGGGAGCCGGAAAAAGCACTATTGGTCGTCAGTTAGCTCAACAGCTTAATATGGAGTTCTTTGACTCCGATCACGAGATTGAAAAACGCACCGGCGCAGATGTAGGTTGGGTATTCGACCTAGAAGGTGAAGAAGGCTTTCGCGATCGCGAAGAGAAAGTCATCAATGAACTCACTGAAAAGCAAGGCATTGTCTTAGCGACAGGTGGTGGCTCTGTTAAATCCAAAGAGACGCGTAACCGCTTGTCCGCTCGTGGGGTTGTCGTGTATCTCGAAACCACCATTGAGAAGCAACTATCCCGCACACAACGTGATAAAAAACGCCCTCTTTTACAAGTGGATGAGCCCGCTCGCGAAGTTTTAGAAAAGTTAGCCGATGAACGCAATCCTATGTATGAAGAGATAGCGGATATAACAATTCATACTGATGAGCAAAGCGCAAAAGTTGTTGCCAACCAAATCATTGAAATGTTAGAAAAAAACTAATTTTTATACATCAGAAGTCATGAATTCAAGGTAAAGCAAGATGGAAAAAGTCACTGTTACTCTGGATGAACGCAGTTATCCAATCAATATTGCACCTGGTTTGTACCAAGGAAAGGATGCATTTTGGCCACTAACTGCGGGTCAGCGAGCAATGATAGTGACTAACGAAACTCTCGCTCCGCTTTACCTACATAAGATCCAAACCGTCCTTGAAGCCTCAGGTGTCAAAGTCGATTCCATCGTCTTACCTGATGGCGAACAGTACAAATCTTTATTCATCATGAATGATGTTTTTACGGCATTACTCGAAAAGCACCATAACCGTGACACTACCCTCATCGCCCTTGGTGGGGGAGTAATCGGTGACTTAACTGGATTCGCAGCAGCCAGCTACCAGCGTGGTGTGCGCTTCATTCAAGTTCCTACGACGTTACTCTCCCAAGTGGACTCTTCGGTTGGTGGAAAAACCGCTGTTAACCACCCTTTGGGTAAAAATATGATCGGGGCATTTTATCAACCGGCATCTGTCGTGATTGACCTTGATTGTTTAAAAACCTTACCTAAGCGCGAACTCTCTTCTGGTCTGGCCGAAGTCATTAAATACGGCATCATTCTTGATGGTGAATTTTTTAGCTGGTTAGAAAAAAATATCGATGCGTTAATGGCATTAGATAACCAAGCCATGGCGTACTGCATTCGCCGTTGTTGCGAGCTGAAAGCACAAGTGGTCGCCGCCGATGAAAAAGAAACCAGCGGGCTACGTGCACTATTAAATTTAGGGCATACCTTTGGTCATGCTATCGAAGCCGAAATGGGCTACGGCGTATGGCTCCATGGAGAAGCTGTTGCTGCTGGTATGGTTATGGCTGCAAAAACCGCTGAGCTGATTGGTCAATTTACCTCGGAACAAACAGAACGCATCATCGCCCTTTTAAAGCGTGCCGAGCTACCTGTTACTGGTCCTGCAAAAATGCAACCTGATGACTATTTACCTCACATGATGCGAGATAAAAAAGTCATGGGAGGCAAATTGCATCTTATCCTTCCAACCACTATCGGTAATTCAGAAATGCGTTCCGATGTGGATGCCTCAACAGTCATTGCCGCTATTTCGGCTTGCATGCCATAAATCATTACTGAACTAAGTAAAAAGCATTAATTGGCTTCTGAATATTTTCAGGGGTTTTAAAATGTTACTGGCAGATATCAACTAAAGCCGTTAAATTATACGCACGCCTAGCACCTATAACGAGTAACGAAGTAAGGTGGTCGCAATCTCATTGAAATTGGAATGAAATTGCTAAACAATCTATTCTTTAAAAGTGAGCAGAAGCAATTGCTTAGTCGTGAACAGGTCGTAATGATAAGAGACATTTTATCTCTACACAGGCGAACTAATTTCGGGAGAGGAAAATGGACGAATTTAAACCAGACAATCAGCCTCAAGTGCAGAATGATTTAAGGCCTGATACATCAGATAGACCAACCGGACGTGCGCGTCCTGCTGCGGCAGCTAAGCCAAAAATTGCGTTATCACGTCAACACATCATGATCGGTGTCGGCGTTTTAGTGCTGCTGCTACTGATCATTGCAATCAGTTCCGCATTAAAAGCACCAACAGAACATGAGAAATTACAAAATGATAGCGCTAATCAGCGTAATATCGATTTATCAGGTTCTTCATCACTGACCAACTCAGATACTCAATCCACAACGCAACCTCAAACAGGTCAAGCGCAAGAGTTAAATGGTCAGCAAATTAACCCAATGCCAACTCAAGCAGACACTCAGACCCAACAAAATGGTCTTGGTGAACGTATTGAAATTCCTGGTGATGTTGCCGATGCTCTCAACCAAGGTCAAAACCTGCCGTCTGAAAGTACCACGACGCCACCACAAAATGTGACACCGTTGACGCCTCCGCAAGTTAAATCTGTGGAAAAACAGCCAACAGTAAAACCAGTCACACCAGAGAAAACGCAACCAAAAGCGACTAAGCCAGTTGAACAAAAACAACCTGCTCAGCCAAAAACAACCACTAAGCCTGCAACCAGCACAAGCCAAGGTGGTAGTACCGTTGCAGCACCCTCTGGAAGCTATACATTGCAATTAAGTAGCGCAAGTCGTTCAGATACACTGGAAGCTTTCGCAAAAGAGAATAAACTTGCTAACTATCAAGTGTATAAAACCATTCGTAATGGTCAGACTTGGTATGTATTGATCCACGGAAATTACAGCTCAGTGAGCGAAGCAAAAAGTGCAATTGCGTCCTTACCAGCCGCAGTGCAAGCGAAAAAACCGTGGGTGCGTAATATGAAACAAGTTAAACAGGATCAAAAATAACAACGTTTTTCCCCGGGCGCATAATGTTGTCCTGAAAGAGCCGCCAAGTGGCGGCTCTTAAACGATTGTAATAATAAGACGGCATGAAAAAAAAACGCGCTTTTTTAAAATGGGCTGGGGGTAAATACCCGCTTGTGGACGAGATCAAAAAACATCTTCCACAAGGAGATTGCTTAATAGAACCTTTTGTTGGTGCAGGATCGGTATTTTTAAATACCAACTACGATTCGTACGTACTTGCGGATATTAACAGCGATCTCATCAACCTCTACAACACGGTTAAATATCGCTCTGATGCTTTTATCGAAGAAGCTCAGCAACTGTTCACACCTGAATTTAATACCTCTGAACAGTATTATTTAATGCGCCAAGCATTTAACCAATCAGATGACCCTGCTAAACGTAGCATTCTCTTTTTGTATCTTAACCGCCACTGTTATAACGGGTTATGCCGCTATAACCTAAGCGGTGAATTCAATGTGCCTTTCGGACGCTATAAGAAACCCTATTTTCCGAAAGACGAATTACTGTGGTTTGCTGAAAAAGCCCAGAAAGCGACCTTTGTGACGCAGTCTTACAGCAAAACATTACTCGATGCGCAGGATGGCTCAGTCATCTACTGCGATCCACCTTATGCACCTCTGTCTGAGACCGCTAACTTTACGGCCTATCACACCAACGCCTTTAGTGCGCAAGAACAACAGAATCTGGCTTTTTTGGCACATAAGTTGTCATCTGAGCGCAAGATCCCAGTTCTTATCTCAAATCATGAGACCCCAGTGACCCGAGAGTGGTATTATCAAGCACAGTTGCATATCGTAAAAGTGCGTCGCACCATTAGTAGAAATATTTCGAACCGTGCCAAAGTCAATGAGCTTTTGGCTTTATATGCGGAAGCGGGAGCATCTAAAAAACCATAGGTGCTGTCAGATAACGACGAATAATCGGAGACAATTATGAAAGATTTTCTCATTGCCCCATCTATTTTATCTGCTGACTTTGCACGTTTAGGCGAAGATACCGCCAAAGTTCTTGCTGCAGGCGCAGACATTGTCCATTTCGATGTGATGGACAATCACTATGTACCGAACCTCACGTTCGGTGCACCAATCTGTAAAGCCCTGCGCAACTACGGTATTACCGCCCCGATTGATGTTCACTTAATGGTTAAACCGGTCGATCGCATTATTCCGGATTTCGCTAAAGCGGGTGCAACTCACATTAGCTTCCACCCAGAAGCCAGCGAGCACATCGATAGAACCTTGCAACTCATCAAAGAAAACGGTTGTACAGCGGGTCTGGTATTTAACCCAGCGACCCCACTTAGCTATCTCGATTATGTGATGGATAAAGTCGATATGATCCTGCTGATGTCGGTTAACCCAGGCTTCGGTGGTCAATCATTTATCCCACAAACCCTGAACAAATTGCGCCAAGTTCGTAAACTGATTGACGAAAGTGGTTATGATATTCGTTTAGAAGTCGATGGTGGCGTGAAGGTCAATAACATTGCAGAAATTGCCGCAGCAGGTGCAGACACCTTCGTTGCTGGCTCCGCGATTTTTGATCAGCCTGATTACAAAAAAGTCATCGATGAAATGCGCCAAGAATTGAAAAAGGTATCTCAATGACATATGCGGTTTTAGAGAGTATTAAAGCGATTGCGTTTGATTTAGATGGAACCCTTGTTGACAGCGCCGGCGGTTTAGCCGACGCCATCGACAGAACCCTCGAAGAACTAAATCTACCTCCAGCAGGCAAAGAGCGAGTCTCCATCTGGGTCGGCAACGGCGCAGATATGCTTGTGCAGCGAGCGCTAGAATGGGCGGGTATGACGGTCACGCCAGAGCTAAAAAAGCAAGCTCGCATCCGCTTCGATGAACATTATGCAACCACCGTAAATACCGGTAGTCAGTTGTTCCCTGAAGTCAAAGAGACTCTCGAAATAATTGCGAAACACAACTTGCCAATGGCAATTGTGACTAACAAACCAACCCCATTTGTGGCGCCATTATTAGAAAAACTGGGCATCGATAGCTACTTTTCATTAGTGCTTGGTGGCGACGATGTGGTGAAAACCAAACCGCACCCAGCGCCGCTCTATTTAACAATGGGCCAGTTCGGTTTACGCAAAGAAGAATTGCTTTTTGTCGGCGATTCCCGTAATGATATTATCGCAGCCCACAATGCAGGCTGCCCAAGCGTAGGGTTAACCTACGGTTACAACTATGGTGAACCAATTGCAACTACCGAGCCTAGCTACGTGTTAAGCCACTTTTCTGAGCTACTCTCCGTTATTGATTTATCAAAATAAAATCCCCAATAATTCGAGTCGCCAACGGTGTGACTCGAAACTTAACAGGGTATAAAAATACTACAAGGACATACAAAGAAATGAGCACTCCCACTGAGAAATCTAAACAAACCCAGAAACCTATTGTATTCAGCGGCGCACAGCCTTCCGGTGAATTAACCATCGGTAACTACATGGGTGCGTTACGTCAGTGGGTTAAGATGCAAGATGATTATGATTGCATCTACTGTATCGTTGACCAACACGCGATCACCGTTCGCCAAGACCCTGTTGAGCTGCGTAAAAGAACCCTCGATACATTAGCGCTCTACTTAGCGTGCGGTATTGATCCGAAGAAAAGCACCATTTTTGTTCAGTCACATGTACCACAACATGCACAACTGAGCTGGGCGCTAAACTGCTACACCTATTTCGGCGAACTGAGCCGCATGACCCAGTTCAAAGATAAATCTGCTCGTCATTCAGAAAACATCAACGCGGGTCTGTTTGACTACCCAGTTCTGATGGCTGCCGATATTCTGGTTTATCAAACTAACCAAGTTCCTGTTGGAATTGACCAGAAACAGCACCTTGAACTGAGCCGTGATATTGCTCAGCGCTTCAATGCCATTTACGGGGATATTTTCACCGTACCAGAGCCATTTATCCCAACCGATGGCGGCGCACGCGTGATGGCATTACAAGAGCCAACCAAGAAAATGTCTAAGTCTGATGACAACCGCAATAACGTGATTGCGCTGTTGGAAGATCCGAAATCCGTTGTGAAGAAAATCAAACGCGCAATGACCGACTCTGAAGAGCCACCACGTATTTGCTACGATGTTGAAAACAAAGCGGGTGTTTCTAACCTGTTAGATATCCTTGCTGGCGTGACAGGCAAAAGCGTGAAAACGCTGGAAGCCGAGTTTGAAGGCCAAATGTACGGTCATCTGAAAGGTGCTGTCGCTGAAGCAGTTTCTGACATGTTGACTAACTTACAAGCTCGTTACCATGAGTTCCGCAACAATGAAGCGCTGCTAAACCAAATTATGGATGAAGGCGCGACGAAAGCAGCGGCTCGCGCTCAAGAAACCTTAGACAAGGTTTACAATGCGATCGGCTTTGTGAAACGTCCACAGCTGTAATCTTAAGTCGCTATTTAATAGCAAAAAGCCAATTAACTCTCACTGTTAATTGGCTTTTATTTTATCTGTAGTCCACTTACTTCGCGGTGTATAACTTACCGTCTTTAATCAGTCCCTGCTTTAATAGCTCGCCATCTTGTCCACGCTCTTCAAGAACACCTTCCGCGACTCCATTCACAAAACTCGTTTTAAGATGTAGATTATTTTTCGGTGTATCGTAGTAGGATTTATAATCGCCGTTGAGTCGGTCATTACTGTATCCCATCTCAGTATCTAAATTCCCATTAGGATGGTAAGACTTAATGACGCCATCCACTTTGCAATTTTTTATAGGAATAAACATTTTTGGCTGACCATTTTTATAATAAACCGTGATGCTCTTATCTAAGCAGTTGTTTTTCACCCACGATTTAAACTGAATGGCACCATTTCCATAACGTTCGATATAGTCCCCGTCCGGTGCTCCTTCAGGAATATCCAGCTCTGGCATTCTCAAGCTTTCTAGCTCTTTAAACTCATCTAACTGTACACCCTTGTTGTCATACTGAGGTGCTGGCTGAAAAAGGCAGCCAGACAACATGAAGGCAACAGAAAATGCCATGGCGATATTAGTCGTTTTCATAACAACCCTTTTATGTGTATACAAAAAACATAGAATGCCATGATATTTCATTTTATCTTCAAGGAAATGAAAGGGAATTCTCTTATTTTGAAGAAAAGAAAGATGTCATTTTACTTTTAGTCACATAAAAATGCCCGATAGCAATTTATCGGGCTGGCAACTACACCAAAAGGACTCACTTGTTCATACTATTTTCAAAATGCTTAGCGTATGAATAAGCAGCCTTTACCAAAGGTAAAGGCTGAAAGAAATCAGAGGCAATTAACGGTTAGAATCTAATTGCTCATTATTACTGACAACATCCTGAGCTTTCATATAGCTCTCAATAAGCAGTTGGTAAGCAGGGAAGATTTGGGTATACGCTTGAGCCCATTCAGCCGCATCTTCACGATTCCATGTTTTCTGTAATTCAGAGGCAACAGCTGCAGTGTCCATTGGCACGATCCCAGCTTGAACGACTCGCGCTAATGTAATTTCTTGCGCCATCTTGCTATAAGTACCAGAAGCATCAATCACCACAAATACTTGATAACCATCCGCTACCGCGCTAATTGCAGGAAATGCCATACATACACTGGTAATTGTTCCAGCAATAATCAGCTGCTTTTTACCCGTCGCTTTTACTGCTGCAACGAACTCTGGGTTATCCCACGCATTTATTTCGCCACGGCGAGCAATATATTGTGCATGTGGTGCATTTTGGTGGATTTCAGGGATCAATGGGCCATTCGGACCTTGTGGTACTGAGGCGGTTGTAATGACAGGCATTTTTGCTAACGATGCCATTTTTGCCAGAACAGAAGCTCTAGCGCGTAATTCCGTCATTGGCATATCACCAACTGTTTGGAATAAACCACTTTGATGGTCTATCAATAACATGACTGCATCATCTGGGTTAATAACAGGACGCTGACCATTGAAGTTTGCTGGATTGCTCATAATAGAACCTCTTAATCGATAAAGTCGTAAACATTATTAGATTAGAAAATAGAACACTGACTGGCTCTTTTTCTTGCTGCTTACAGTAATACACCGATTTTTAGCTGAGTAGTCCGGATTTTGGTAAACTCTGTCCTATAAATAGGATAATAGCCCTAATCCTGTTGTCCTGTTTTTGCAACAATGAAACCTATTTTTGCTACTACTCGTCCTCTGCTGACTCTTCTATTATTTGCTCATCAAACAAATTTAGGAGTCACACCATGAAAAAGATTATTGGTATTTATCAATCCCCACGTAGCCACTGGGTTGGTGATGGTTTCCCTGTTCGCTCCATGTTTAGTTATAGCAACCATGGGAAATACCTGAACCCATTCTTACTGTTGGACAGAGCGGGGCCACACCCATTCCCAGCATCTGAAGGGGATAATCGTGGTGTTGGCGAGCATCCACATAAAGGCTTTGAAACCGTCACTATCGTGTATGACGGCGAAGTGGCTCACCACGACTCTACGGGGGAAGGCGGTGTTATCGGACCTGGCGATGTGCAATGGATGACCGCGGCATCAGGAATACTTCATCAAGAATATCAGTCTGATAACTTTATGAAAAATGGCGGTACTTTGGATATTGTGCAGTTGTGGGTCAACTTACCCGCTAAAGATAAGCTGGCTGCACCGGGTTACCAATTGCTGACTCGCGATGCTATCCCGACCATTAACTTGCCAAATGAAGCGGGCACATTACGGGTCATTGCAGGGGACTATCTAGGCAATACCGGCGCCGCACGCACATTTACCGCGCTTGATGTTTGGGATCTGCGTCTGAATAAAGGGAAAGTCGTGGGATTGCCAACCAAAACTGGTCGCAACGTTGGACTGGTAATGTTGAAAGGCAGCCTATTTGTGGATGGTCATACTGCATTGAATGAAGGTGAGTTGATGATCCTCGATGCTACTGATAGCAATGTGCTATTAGAAGCCACCACCGATGAGGCTTTAGTGCTGCTGCTCAGCGGTGATCCTATCGATGAGCCAGTGGTGGGATATGGCCCATTCGTGATGAATACGAGCCAGGAAATCAACGAAGCCGTGAATGATTTTAATAGCGGTAAATTTGGTCGGATCCCGAATGCCAGCTAACTATAAAGTCCTCTGAATTTTTTCAGGGGACTTTATTTTTTCCCTGCCGCCATATTCTCTGCCAAATAAGTGAGAAATAACTGAACTGCGGGTAACAACCCTTTACGGGAAGGGTACACGGCATGAATGATATCTTCCGGAAATTGCCATTGCGGTAACACCTCCACCAGCTCCCCACTTTTTAACTCATTTTCAACCACACCTCGGGGTATACGGGCGATCCCCAGCCCTCTTACCGCAGCACGGTATAACGTTAAAATATCGGTGGTGGCTAGCTTGGGAGTAACATGCACTGTCACACTGAGATCATCACTATTTTTTAAAGATAGCGAATAACGCTGTGAATGCTCCGTATTGGCAAGAACTGGGTAATCCACCAGCTGCTCTGGAGTTGATGGTGCTCCTTTTTCACGGAATACGCTTGGATTTGCAACTAAGATCCGCCGAGAATACCCTAGCACTTTCATCATCATCCCTGAATCATCAAGGGGTAATGAACGTACGCGTAATGCCAAATCTAACCCTTCACTGATCACATCGACGGGGCGGTTAACTGCCAGAATTTGCACATCGATATCAGGGTATTTCTCCATAAAATCAATCAGTAAATCCTGCAAATAGACTTGCAACAAAGTAACGGGGCAAGAGAGCTTAATGGTACCTTTGGGGTGTGTTTGTACTGAGCAAATCAGTTCATGGGCAATATCCGCTTCTTCCACGACATTCTTACATTGCTGATAAAAAACTTGCCCAATGTCAGTGACATGAAATTGCCGTGTTGACCGATAAATCAGTGAGACATTTAGTTTTTGCTCCAAGTCGGCAATACGACGACTGAGTTTTGATTTTGGGATCCCAAGCGCCGCACCAGCTTGAGAAAAACCACCATATTCAACGACTTTAACGAAATAATAAAGGTCATTTAAATCGTACTGCATGTTGTTTTCCTCAATCCTAATGACAGTGATAATCCATCAGCTGCGTCGACCAAATAAGCGATGGCTAAATTCTTCAATTTTATGATGCTCTAACCGATTTTGCATCGTCAGGCTCCAACTCGCAGATAGCCCTGCCGCAGACAATAATCGACGGTACAACTCTTCATCATACGGCGCATGGAAAGCTATCATAACCGCTTCTTGCATCGAGATATCACTATTACGGCTCAGTAGTTTTAGCGAGGTATCCGCACCGACATTGCCACCTTTAATGACTCTATATAACCAGCCACAGCGACCTTCGTCCTGCATGATTTGAGCAAAGTTTTCCACGCCCGTTAACCCATTGAGTTTATAGCAAGGGGAACGCGGTTGGGTGACTTGAATGCGCGCATCACCCCAAGAATAAATATCACCGATAAAAACGTTTTCTTCGGTCATTCCTTGAGTTGACAGGTTTTCACCAAAAGCGGAAGGAAGGAATAAATCCTCTAATTGCGGGTATCGTTGTCGCCAAAATTCATAATGTTCTTGCGGGTAATGGCATAGCGCCCTATCTGGCCCACCGTGAAAACGCGTTTCTGCTTGTTCATCCCCTTCAATTCCTAAACTGTTTAAGGTTAATACCCCATCCACGGCTCGCTTATGAATCGCACTCACGCCACAATGGGCTGTGCTTTGAATGGTACCAATAAAAACTTGAGGATGTATTTTCACCGTTTTGCTCCCGATAACCCCGCCAGAAAGAGTTTTCATCATAAAGAATGGCCATAGAGATAACAACGTTATACCGACGGTAAAAACAAAAAACGCGGCTCCGAAGAACCGCGCTTATCAAAAAATCAGTTAGCAAAAAAATTACTTGGTTTTTTCTGCGAAGCGTTTTGCTGCTTCATCCCAGTTCACAACTGACCAGAAGGCTTTGATGTAGTCAGGGCGACGGTTTTGATATTTCAGGTAGTAAGCGTGTTCCCAAACATCTAAGCCAAGGATTGGGTAACCTGAAGCGCCAGAAATCGCTTCACCCATTAATGGGCTATCTTGGTTTGCAGTAGAGACCACCGCCAGTTTGCCATCGGCTTTTAATACCAACCATGCCCAACCAGAACCAAAACGGGAAGCTGCGGCTTTTTCGAACAGATCTTTAAAGGCATCAACACTACCAAAGTCACGCTCAATGGCGGCTTTCAGTTCGCCTTGCAGTTCAGTACCTAATTTTAACCCTTTCCAGAACAGACTATGGTTTGAGTGACCACCCGCGTTGTTACGTACAAAAGTACGTTGATCAGCTGGGATTTGATCTAATTTTTGGATTAATACATCAATATCTAACCCCGCCAGTTCAGGCAGTTTTTCTAAGGCAGTATTGGTGTTATTCACGTAGGTTTGGTGGTGCTTGGTGTGATGGATTTCCATGGTTTGTTTATCAAAATGAGGTTCCAGCGCATCGTAAGCATAAGGTAAAGCAGGTAATGTGTAACTCATATTGTTTGTCTCCAGTGACTTATCTTTCTACCTCACAGACTGAATTAGGATTTCAGTAACTGCGTGTTTTTAACCACGCACCCATTATAGTTATTTTAGTGTTAATGAAAATCATTATCATATCCATGTGAATTCTGTGGATTTTTCCAACAACTATCATCAATAGATTATTCAGTAACTAATACCACTATAGTTCGCCTTTGTTTTTCTTTAATTCTAATGTTAGTTATATTTTTGAATTTTTATTTCAATCATGGATTTAGCATCAAATGATCATACTGCAAATCCCATTACTATTAATACGTGATCTTCCGCTCAAAAGAAAAACAAAATAACCATCCATACTTCAGTTAACTGTTTTTTGACATACTATTAACATCTGCAAGGAGATAATAATATGACACAAATAACTAAACATCCCGTTCCTGCTAATATTGCTAAAAATGCCCTGATAAACGAACAACAGTATAACGATGAGTACCAACGCTCGATTCAAGACCCCGAAGGATTTTGGGGCGAAAAAGGGAAAATCGTTGATTGGATTAAACCTTACACTCGAGTTAAGAACACCTCATTCGACCCTGGACACGTTAATATCCGCTGGTTCGAAGATGGCATTTTAAACCTGAGCGCTAACTGTTTAGACCGTCACCTAGCCACTCGTGGCGACCAAACCGCTATCATCTGGGAAGGGGATGACCCAACCCAATCAAAAAATATTACATACCGTGAGCTGCACCATGATGTGTGCCAGTTCGCAAACGTCCTGAAAAAACAAGGCATCCGCAAAGGGGATGTCGTCGCTATCTATATGCCAATGGTGGTTGAAGCCGCTGTGGCGATGCTGGCATGTGCACGTATCGGTGCTATCCATACTGTCATCTTTGCCGGATTCTCCCCTGAGGCGGTCTCTGGGCGCGTTATTGACTGTAAAGCCAAGCTTATCATCACCTCTGATGAAGGCTTGCGTGCAGGTCGTGCTATCCCACTGAAAAAGAACGTGGACGATGCACTGCAAAACCCACAAGTCACTACCGTCGCGAATGTGATTGTTTATCGCCGTACAGGTAATGCACCAAGCTGGATTGAAGGCCGTGACCTTTGGTGGCACGACGTTATCCAAGGCGTAAGCGCGGATTGCCCACCAGAAGAGATCAATGCCGAAGATCCACTGTTTATTCTCTACACTTCCGGCTCCACAGGTAAACCTAAAGGGGTTCTCCACACCACTGGCGGTTATCTGGTCTATGCTACGCTGACATTCAAATACACCTTTGATTATCATGAAAATGAAGTCTACTGGTGTACTGCGGATGTGGGCTGGGTAACAGGTCATAGCTACCTGCTTTATGGACCGCTATCCAATGGGGCAAAAACCTTAATGTTTGAAGGTGTGCCAAACTACCCAGCTGTTAACCGTATGGCTCAAGTCGTTGATAAGCACCAAGTCAATATCCTGTATACCGCACCAACCGCTATTCGTGCACTGATGGCAGAAGGTGATAAAGCGATTGAAGGCACCCAGCGCGATTCTTTACGTATTTTGGGATCGGTCGGTGAGCCAATCAACCCAGAAGCGTGGGAATGGTTCTACAAGAAAATGGGGAACAGCCGTTGCCCTGTTGTGGATACATGGTGGCAAACAGAAACAGGCGGCTTCATGATTACGCCTCTGCCGGGGGCAACTATGTTGAAACCGGGTTCTGCAACACTACCATTCTTTGGTGTTCGCCCTGCATTGGTTGATAACCTTGGTGAGCCTCTCGATGGCGCAACGGAAGGTAACTTAGTCATTGTGGATTCTTGGCCGGGTCAAGCTCGTACCCTGTTTGGTGACCATGAACGTTTCGAACAAACCTATTTCTCCACCTTTAAAGGCATGTACTTTAGTGGTGATGGGGCGCGTCGTGATGAAGATGGCTATTACTGGATCACTGGTCGTGTTGATGACGTGCTGAATATTTCAGGTCACCGTTTAGGGACAGCAGAAATTGAATCCGCCCTCGTTTCACATCCGAAAGTGGCTGAAGCTGCCGTCGTGGGTATTCCTCATAGCATCAAGGGACAGGCAATCTACGCCTATGTCACCTTAATTTCTGGCGAGGAGCCATCCCCAGAGTTGTACACTGAAGTGCGCAATTGGGTTCGTAAAGAAATTGGTCCGATTGCCACGCCAGACGTTTTACATTGGACTGATTCTTTACCGAAAACGCGTTCCGGTAAAATCATGCGCCGTATCCTACGAAAAATTGCATCAGGTGATACCAGTAATTTTGGAGATACTTCCACACTGGCAGATCCAGGTGTTGTCGAAAAACTGCTAGAAGAAAAACAGTCAATGAGTATCTCGTAGCTATTTAAATAGTTGTGTAGATAGCTCATGGCACTACAGGTCGCCTTCGGGCGACCTAAAATCAATACTCAGCATCACTCAATCAGCAGAAAGTAGAGTCTGACCGAATACCCAGTTAATTCCTTGGGTAGCCATGTGTCGCCCTAAAATCCGCCTTTTGAGCTATCAGAGTATGCCAATAATACAATAACAGAGGAGAACTCTGATGAATGCTACTGCTTACGAAAAGGTCGAGGCGAACCCTCTCTTTCAAGAATTAGTGAGAAAACGTAGTCGCTTTTCATGGTTGTTATCTGCAATAACGTTAGTTCTGTATGTTGGTTTTATCTTTCTTATCGCGTTTGATCCAAGCTGGCTAGGTACCCCAATCACTGAAGGTTCCTACATCACCCGCGGTATTCCTGTGGGCGTTGGGCTGATTGTGATCTCGTTTATCTTAACGGGTTTATATGTCATCCGTGCTAACAGTGAATTTGACCGCTTAACCGCCGAAATCTTAAAAGAGGTAGAAAAATGAAAGTCTTGCTCTCACTTATTCTGTTTTTTACCTCGTCCATGGCACTCGCTGATGCCCTGACAGGCAATGTTGAGCGTCAACCTGTCAACGTTCAAGCCATTGTGATGTTCTTGCTGTTTGTGGGTTTTACCCTCTATATCACTTACTGGGCTTCAAAGAGAACGCGATCTCGCTCTGACTACTATACTGCCGGCGGAAAAATTACAGGTTTCCAAAATGGAATGGCGATTGCGGGTGACTTTATGTCCGCAGCTTCATTCTTAGGGATCTCCGCACTGGTTTATACCTCGGGATACGATGGGCTTATCTACTCCATCGGTTTCTTAATTGGCTGGCCAATTATTCTGTTCTTAATTGCCGAGCGCTTACGAAATTTAGGTCGCTATACTTTCGCGGATGTTGCGTCATATCGATTACAACAAAGGCCTATCCGTATTCTGTCCGCAATGGGCTCCTTAGTGGTAGTGGCACTGTACCTAATCGCTCAAATGGTTGGAGCAGGAAAACTGATTGAGCTGTTATTTGGGCTTAACTACCACATTGCCGTCGTGATTGTTGGGATACTGATGGTGCTGTATGTGCTATTCGGCGGGATGCTCGCAACCACATGGGTACAGATCATCAAAGCCATTTTGCTACTCGCAGGCGCAACCTTCATGGCTGTTATGGTCATGAAACATGTCGGCTTCAACTTCAATACGTTATTTAAAGAAGCCGTTGAAGTACATAAAAATGGTATCGCCATTATGAGTCCCGGAGGACTGGTTTCCGACCCAATATCCGCCTTGTCGCTCGGGTTAGCCTTGATGTTCGGTACCGCAGGTTTACCTCACATCATTATGCGCTTCTTCACCGTTAGCGATGCAAAAGAAGCCCGTAAGAGCGTGTTCTACGCGACTGGATTTATCGGTTACTTCTACATTCTGACATTTATCATCGGTTTCGGGGCTATCGTTCTGGTTAGCTCAAATCCTGACTTTAAAGATGCAGCAGGCGCCTTAATAGGTGGTACCAACATGGCAGCGGTACACCTCGCTGATGCCGTGGGTGGAAACTTCTTCCTTGGGTTTATCTCTGCGGTTGCTTTCGCCACCATTCTCGCTGTTGTTGCTGGTTTAACATTGGCGGGTGCGTCTGCGGTTTCCCACGACCTGTATGCGATGGCGATTAAAAATGGTAAAGCCGATGAACGCGATGAATTGCGTGTATCAAAAATTACCGTGGTGATCCTCGGCTTTGTAGCGATTGGTTTAGGGATTTTGTTTGAGAAACAAAATATCGCCTTCATGGTGGGCTTGGCCTTCTCTATTGCGGCAAGCTGTAACTTCCCAATTATCTTGCTATCAATGTATTGGAGCAAGTTAACCACGCGAGGAGCGCTTGCAGGTGGTTGGTTAGGCTTGATAACCGCTGTCGTACTCATGATCTTAGGTCCAACAATCTGGGTGACTATTCTGCATCATGAAAAACCAATTTACCCTTATGAATACCCAGCATTCTTCTCATTGATTGTCGCGTTTACTGCGTCTTGGTTATTCTCAGTCACCGATAATTCAGAGAGAGGCAAAATGGAAAGAGCTCGCTTTAAAGAGCAGTTTGTACGCTCACAGATTGGCTTAGGGATTGAGCAAGGTAAATCTCACTAAATTCATCAATAGAAACAAAAAAGCGACTCAAATGAGTCGCTTTTTTTAATGCTTAGAATTAATTGGCGTAAGATCGTTTTTCTATTGCTAGCCAATCTTCTACTGAAGTGTAAAAACCTTGAGGGTTACTTTGCTTTTCAGCGAGTAACTTTTGATACTCCGCTTTATCTTTAGGGGTATAACGCGAAAGTAGCTGTTCCAACATAGGGCGTTTATCAACAAACTTCGTCCCGATTCTAAAGCTTTTATATAAACCAGCCGCAATTCCAATACTAAGAACAACCACTGAGACAATCGCCATGGCGTTATTCTCTAACCCAAGATGATTTTTCACCATCACAAGTAAAGAGAAGGGTACAAAAAACATGACTAGCAGTGAAAGGATAATGGCACCATCTTGCCCATTGTTAAATTCATTCTCTTGCTGTTTATTCACAGAAATAATCTGCTCAAAAATCTGGCTATTGTGACTTTTCATTTTATTCATATAACCCACCTATTTGATGAATGTTCATCTTCTTTCAGCTAAATTTAACAATTCAATATCTTAATTGATTAAAAATAACCATTTTTAATAGTATATGAATAATGGAATTAAACATCAACTTAACAATTCTTACCTATTATATTTTACATTAGGCCAGCTATAGGAGGTTATCGAATAAAAACTAGAGAAGGAATAATGTGTTAGATGCTTAAATGATAATCAATTAATTTCTATGAGAGATTATTAATTTTAATCAATCATGAGAATGGTGGTTTTTATGGCTGGTTTTTTATCGCTAGGATAACGACTTTTCTTTGGATCACTGCGACGCTGATCATCAGATGGAGGTACTCTTTGAGTAAGAACAACCCAGCATAGGGGCTTCCTGCAATTTTCAGTACCCTGAATGCAAAAAAGCCACCCAATGGGTGGCTTCTCGGCTAATTTAATGTCTGGCAGTTCCCTACTCTCACATGGGGAGACCCCACACTACCATCGGCGCTACGGCGTTTCACTACTGAGTTCGGCATGGGGTCAGGTGGGACCACCGCGCTATTGCCGCCAGACAAATTCTGTTTATTCCCGTTTAGCCTTTCATTCACTAAACCAGAATATCAATCCTGAACAAGC
Source organism: Providencia sp. wls1943 (assembly GCF_009706275.1). Classification (NCBI taxonomy): domain Bacteria; kingdom Pseudomonadati; phylum Pseudomonadota; class Gammaproteobacteria; order Enterobacterales; family Morganellaceae; genus Providencia; species Providencia sp. wls1943. The sequence continues at coordinate 3,001 of NZ_WLTU01000011.1, read as the reverse complement.
TGTTGTGTCCGCCTCTCGGCGTCTCACACTTTATTGAATCAACGTCATCTCTCATCTCGAAAACACCTTCGGTGTTGTCAGGTTAAGCCTCACGGTTCATTAGTATTGGTTAGCTCAACGTATCGCTACGCTTACACACCCAACCTATCAACGTCTTAGTCTTAAACGTTCCTTTAGGACCCTTAAAGAGTCAGGGAAGACTCATCTCAAGGCAAGTTTCCCGCTTAGATGCTTTCAGCGGTTATCTCTTCCGCACTTAGCTACCGGGCAATGCCATTGGCATGACAACCCGAACACCAGTGGTGCGTCCACTCCGGTCCTCTCGTACTAGGAGCAGCCCCTTTCAATCTTCCAACGCCCACGGCAGATAGGGACCGAACTGTCTCACGACGTTCTAAACCCAGCTCGCGTACCACTTTAAACGGCGAACAGCCGTACCCTTGGGACCTACTTCAGCCCCAGGATGTGATGAGCCGACATCGAGGTGCCAAACACCGCCGTCGATATGAACTCTTGGGCGGTATCAGCCTGTTATCCCCGGAGTACCTTTTATCCGTTGAGCGATGGCCCTTCCATACAGAACCACCGGATCACTAAGACCTACTTTCGTACCTGCTCGAGCCGTCACTCTCGCAGTCAAGCTGGCTTATGCCTTTGCACTAACCGCATGATGTCCGACCATGCTTAGCCAACCTTCGTGCTCCTCCGTTACTCTTTGGGAGGAGACCGCCCCAGTCAAACTACCCACCAGACACTGTCCGCACCCCGGATAACGGGGCTACGTTAGAACATCAAACATTAAAGGGTGGTATTTCAAGGTTGGCTCCACGCAGACTGGCGTCCACGCTTCAAAGCCTCCCACCTATCCTACACATCAAGGCTCAATGTTCAGTGTCAAGCTATAGTAAAGGTTCACGGGGTCTTTCCGTCTTGCCGCGGGTACACTGCATCTTCACAGCGAGTTCAATTTCACTGAGTCTCGGGTGGAGACAGCCTGGCCATCATTACGCCATTCGTGCAGGTCGGAACTTACCCGACAAGGAATTTCGCTACCTTAGGACCGTTATAGTTACGGCCGCCGTTTACTGGGGCTTCGATCAAGAGCTTCTCCTTACGGATAACCCCATCAATTAACCTTCCAGCACCGGGCAGGCGTCACACCGTATACGTCCACTTTCGTGTTTGCACAGTGCTGTGTTTTTAATAAACAGTTGCAGCCAGCTGGTATCTGCGACTGGCTTCAGCTCCATGGGTAAACCACTTCACCTAATGCCAGCGTGCCTTCTCCCGAAGTTACGGCACCATTTTGCCTAGTTCCTTCACCCGAGTTCTCTCAAGCGCCTGAGTATTCTCTACCTGACCACCTGTGTCGGTTTGGGGTACGATTAATGATAATCTAGAGCTTAGAGGCTTTTCCTGGAAGCGGGGTATCAGCTACTTCGCCACCGTAGTGACTCGTCATCAGACCTCAGCATATAGTGAACCGGATTTGCCTAATTCACCTGCCTACATCCTTAAACCGGGACAACCGTCGCCCGGCCAGCCTAACCTTCTCCGTCCCCCCATCGCAATTATCACCAGTACGGGAATATTAACCCGTTTCCCATCGACTACGCATTTCTGCCTCGCCTTAGGGGTCGACTCACCCTGCCCCGATTAACGTTGGACAGGAACCCTTGGTCTTCCGGCGTGCGGGTTTTTCACCCGCATTATCGTTACTTATGTCAGCATTCGCACTTCTGATACCTCCAGCATGCCTCACAGCACACCTTCACAGGCTTACAGAACGCTCCCCTACCCAACAATATTTACATATCGCTGCCGCAGCTTCGGTGCATAGTTTAGCCCCGTTACATCTTCCGCGCAGGCCGACTCGACCAGTGAGCTATTACGCTTTCTTTAAATGATGGCTGCTTCTAAGCCAACATCCTGGCTGTCTGAGCCTTCCCACTTCGTTTCCCACTTAACTATGACTTTGGGACCTTAGCTGGCGGTCTGGGTTGTTTCCCTCTTCACGACGAACGTTAGCACCCGCCGTGTGTCTCCCGTGATAACATTCTTCGGTATTCGTAGTTTGCATCGAGTTGGTAAGTCGGGATGACCCCCTAGTCGAAACAGTGCTCTACCCCCGAAGATGAGTTCACGAGGCGCTACCTAAATAGCTTTCGGGGAGAACCAGCTATCTCCCGGTTTGATTGGCCTTTCACCCCCAGCCACAAGTCATCCGCTAATTTTTCAACATTAGTCGGTTCGGTCCTCCAGTTAGTGTTACCCAACCTTCAACCTGCCCATGGCTAGATCACCGGGTTTCGGGTCTATACCCTGCAACTCATTCGCCCAGTTAAGACTCGGTTTCCCTACGGCTCCCCTATACGGTTAACCTTGCTACAGAATATAAGTCGCTGACCCATTATACAAAAGGTACGCAGTCACACCACAAGGGTGCTCCCACTGCTTGTACGTACACGGTTTCAGGTTCTATTTCACTCCCCTCGCCGGGGTTCTTTTCGCCTTTCCCTCACGGTACTGGTTCACTATCGGTCAATCAGGAGTATTTAGCCTTGGAGGATGGTCCCCCCATATTCAGACAGGATAACACGTGTCCCGCCCTACTCGTCGAGTTCACAACACTAACACCTTCGGATACGGGGCTATCACCCTTTACTGCCGGCCTTTCCAGACCGTTCTCCTGATGCTAATGCTGATTAAGACTCTGGGCTGCTCCCCGTTCGCTCGCCGCTACTAGGGGAATCTCGGTTGATTTCTTTTCCTCGAGGTACTGAGATGTTTCAGTTCCCTCGGTTCGCTTCGTTTGACTATGTATTCATCAAACGATAGTGCAACGAATTGCACTGGGTTTCCCCATTCGGAAATCGTCGGTTATAACGGTTCATATCACCTTACCGACGCTTATCGCAGATTAGCACGTCCTTCATCGCCTCTGATTGCCTAGGCATCCACCGTGTACGCTTAGTCGCTTAACCTCACAACCCGAAGGTGT
>NZ_WLTU01000010.1:0-25964 GCF_009706275.1 Providencia sp. wls1943 | reverse complement strand
GAAAAAGGGTGCCTGTATCACCTAACTTACAATCAGAGAGAAATGTGGGGGATTACTCCCCCACCAGACTACTCAACGCACAATAGAGTAGCTTGAACCATTGTGTTTCCACTGATTACATTGACCGAACAAATTCGGTCTCGCAGCAACAGTGAAAGGCACAACACCGTGGCACACACGGTCATTAGCCCGATAAGAGCAAACTTGGTCATTCCTCTTGACTCCTGTACAAAAAGGAGACAGAATCCAATTGTCGTGTTGGAGACTGCCTCGAGTTACTATTAATGGAACTCGGGGCTTTCGTCTTTTTGGTCTCACAACTTATTGTTCGCTTAAACCAATGGTTTATTTGAATCAATTATCTGCTTGAACCAAAATGATCCAAGCACCCACCGCCATCATAGCAGTATGCTCTCCACAGAAAAATATCGATTCCATTATTTACCATATTGAATATATTGATAATTAATAGAATAAGTAACAAAAATGGCCAACTCAGTTGACCATTTAGATATAAATGAACTAATTAGAAATAATGATTAGTGTTCGCGCGTTTTGCGGAATCTCACTTCAGGATAACGTTCGCTGGTTAAGTTCAAATTAACCATTGTCGGCGCAATATAAGATAAATTGTCACCGCCATCTAAGGCTAAGTTCTGCTCATTTTTGCGCTTAAATTCTTCGAATTTCTTCACATCATCGCACTCAACCCAGCGAGCGGTAGAGACGTTAACCGCTTCATAAATCGCTTCAACGTTATATTCGCTCTTCAGGCGGGAAACCACCACGTCGAACTGAAGCACCCCTACCGCACCCACAATCAAGTCATTATTGATTAATGGACGGAAGACCTGCACAGCGCCCTCTTCGGATAACTGCACCAAACCTTTCAGCAACTGCTTCTGCTTCAGCGGATCACGCAGACGAATACGACGGAATAATTCAGGCGCAAAGTTCGGGATCCCGGTAAATTTAAGCTCTTCACCTTGGGTGAAAGTATCCCCAATCTGGATAGTCCCGTGGTTATGCAGACCGATGATGTCCCCTGCATAGGCATTCTCAACTTGAGAACGGTCACCCGCCATAAAAGTCAGCGCATCAGAAATCACAACATCTTTCTTAATACGCACTTGGCGCAGTTTCATCCCTTTTTCATAGGTTCCCGAAACGATACGCATAAAGGCAACACGGTCACGGTGTTTTGGATCCATATTCGCCTGAATTTTGAAAACGAAGCCTGTAAATTTCTCTTCAGTGGCTTCCACTTCACGCACATCCGTTTTACGTGCTTGCGGTGCCGGTGCCCACTCAACGAGACCATCAAGCATATGATCCACACCGAAGTTACCCAATGCAGTACCAAAGAATACAGGGGTCAGTTCACCCGCTAAGAATGCATCGTGGTCAAATTCATGGGAAGCCCCTTGAACTAACTCCAGCTCTTCGCGAAGCTGAGAAGCTAATTCATCACCAACAGCCGCGTCTAATTCAGGGTTATTTAACCCTTTAACGATGCGAACTTCTTGAATTGTATGGCCTTGACCTGTTTGATACAAAATGGTTTCGTCACGCAGTAAGTGGTAAACACCTTTGAATAACTTACCGCAGCCAATTGGCCATGTGATTGGGCAACAAGCAATTTTCAGCTCATTTTCCACTTCATCTAACAGCTCCATTGGGTCGCGAATATCACGGTCCAATTTGTTCATAAAGGTCAGAATTGGCGTATCGCGCAGGCGAGTAACTTCCATCAGTTTACGAGTACGATCCTCAACCCCTTTACCGGAGTCGATAACCATTAAGCAGCAGTCAACGGCGGTTAATGTACGATAAGTATCTTCCGAGAAGTCTTCGTGTCCTGGAGTGTCTAACAGGTTCACTAAGCAATCATTATAGGGAAATTGCATCACAGAGGTGGTGATTGAAATACCACGCTGCTTTTCCATTTCCATCCAGTCTGATTTAGCATGCTGGTTAGAACCGCGACCTTTTACCGTTCCCGCACGTTGAATTGCGTGTCCGAAAAGTAATACTTTTTCAGTGATCGTGGTTTTACCGGCATCGGGGTGAGAAATAATAGCAAACGTTCTACGGGTGCTAACTTCATGGAGAAAATTCTGATCTGTCATTTAACCGTTCTTTTCGTCTATATCCAGATTTGTATGGGCATCAGGAAGAGGCTCGAGGTGGCTCTAAGCGCAGCAAATCCGTATTGTTAATCGTAATTGGCGGTTATTTTCGCAGATCTTGGGGTTATAAACAATCAGAGCCTGAAATGTTAGGCGCTCCACCCACAGGATGGAGCCCAATAAACTTACACCGACGCAACCACTAACTGAGCAATTTCCAGTCCCAATTCTTGTGTGCTGGCGTTTCCGCCCATATCGCGAGTCAAGTGACGACGTTCTCGAATCGCCGTTTCAACCGCTGACATAATCGTATCGTGCATTTCTTGGCAACCGAGATGCTGCATCATCATCGCTGCCGCCCAGATAGTCCCAATTGGGTTGGCAATATTTTTCCCAGCAATATCTGGTGCGGAACCATGCACAGGTTCAAACATCGATGGGAACTGTTTTTCAGGGTTGATATTCGCGGACGGTGCAATCGCAATCGTCCCCGTACATGCGGGTCCAAGATCTGACAAAATATCCCCAAATAAGTTTGAGCCCACAATCACATCATAAAACTCCGGCATCCTCACTAAGTTAGCCGCAAAAATATCAATGTGGAATTGGTCAACTTTCACATCCGGATACTGTTTTGCCATTTCAGCCACACGGCTATCCCAATACGGCATTGAGTGAAATAATCCATTGGATTTCGTGGCTGAACTTAAATGTTTTTTATCGCGAGAACGAGCAAGTTCGAAAGCATATTTTAAAATTCGGTCAGTCCCTTTGCGGGTAAAAATACTTTGCTGGGACACCATTTCATCTTCCGTCCCTTCATACTGAATTCCACCAATTGCAGAATATTCGCCCTCTACGTTTTCACGCACTACATAAAAATCAATATCACCCGGTTTTTTATCCGCCAGCGGGCATTTAATCCCTTCAAATAAACGGACCGGACGCAGATTCACATATTGATTAAAAGCACGGCGAATTGGTAGTAATAAACCCCATAAGGAAATATGGTCTGGAACGCCAGGGAACCCAACGGCACCTAAGAAAATAGCATCAAATTTTTTCAGTTGTTCTAAACCATCTTCCGGCATCATGCGCCCTGTACGGTGATAGGTTTCACACGACCAGTCAAAGTGTGTAAAGTTAAGCTTTACACCGTGCTTTTGTGCTGCTGCCTCTAAAACACGTAATCCTTCAGGGATCACTTCCGTTCCGATTCCATCACCCGGAATGACTGCTATATTGAATTGTGCCATTTTCAACGCCCTTATTATTATCTATGCATGTTCTCCAGTTTATGGCTTGCTGTGATAAAGTATAGGCATGAACTGTAATCCCTAGGTTTACAAACTATGAACAAGCTACCTTTGCTTGAAGATATCCGTGTATTTGTCACGGTCGCCCGATTGATGAGCTTCTCCCAAGCGGCGGAACAACTATTAGTATCTCCAGCATATATATCGAAACGCATTAAGTTACTGGAAGAAAACTTAGGGCAAACGCTGTTTTTCCGTAATGCTCGCGCCATTCAATTGACGCCAGAAGGGAAAATTGTTCTGCGTAGCAGTGAGTTATTACTGGAAGAGTTGGAGCGCATGCAGGGAGAGTTACAAGCTTGTCGTGAAGAGATCCGCGGAGAACTGCGCATCAGTTGCAGTACAGGCTTTGGTAGCACCTACCTGAATCCCTTTATTCTAGCATTACGTGCTGATTACCCGCTTTTGGGTATTGATCTGACACTAACAGATCGTTCTGTCGATATCATCAGTGAAAATATCGATTTGGATATCTGTATTGGCGGCACCATTTCCGAGCAATTTATTGCACGCCGGTTAGCCCGCAATAGCCGAGTGCTTTGCGCCTCTCCCGCGTATATTCAAAAATATGGGCAGCCTTCTTTACCCCAAGAACTTGAACAAAAACACTTGTGTATTGCCATCAAAGAGCGCAATCAAGCTCCCGCAATCTGGAAATTAGAGCACCAACAAGAAAGCATGACCATCACGCCGAACAGTAAATTAATGGTCAATAACGGCGAAGTCGCCAAACAATGGTGCCTCAGCGGTGAAGGGATTTTATTACGTTCACTTTGGAGTGTACTCCCTGAACTTCAGTCAGGAAAACTAGTGCGCGTTCTACCGCAATGGCATCAAGGTGCTGATGTTTTTGCTGTTTATTCACGTAGTTTACGTAATAGTGCTAGTCTTAGAGTTTTCATTGAAAATCTTGAAAAGTATCTCGCTACCCATTTACCACCCATCTTTGGGGATGAATATAACCAATTGGATGCCCATTAATGACCGAACCAGAGACTTTTAAAGAGCGCTTACTCAAGCTATTGAAACAGAAAAAAATGAGCCAGTTAAAAGTTGGGGAACAACTTGGCGTTTCCCGTACTGCTGTCAATAAGTGGACAAAAGGCGGCATGATTGACGAAGATAATCTCAATAAGCAGGCTGATTTACTCGATGTCGATAAGATTTGGCTCAAGTATGGTGAATACACGCAATCCCAACATTCGCTATCTGGAGTAGGCGGCACGCGCAATCCCACTTTCGGTGTTAATGTTGATTATGTGCTACTCAACCTATAAAGGTCTGAATGAAGAAGTCAAAGCAACGACCAAAGTCAAAAGGAGCCTGAAAGAAAAAGTTGGGCGCTTGAGAAAACCTATTTTCACGGAAACAGAGAAATCGTAAATGATAGGCTCGTGAAAGTTATAAAAAACCACGGTGGCTTCAGGGCTACCGTGGTTTTTCTTTAGAAAAATGTATTACGCTTTTTGACTAAACATATCTTCACTGAACAAGGTTAATGCCAGTACTAACGCATCTTCTCGGCCTGTTTTCGTTGGATAATAATCTTTACGCACAGTAGCCTGTTGAAAACCGAGTTTGTCATACAGATGAATGGCAGAGGTGTTCGATTCTCGCACTTCCAGCCATAGCGTTGAAATCCCTCGATTAACAAGGTCGTTAATTAATCTTTCCAATAACATACGCCCATAACCACGCCCTTGAAAATCAGGATGAATGGCAATGTTAAACAGCGTAGCCTCATCTAATACATACTGAGTTATCGCATACCCAACAATTTGATTATTAACTGATATTTTTAGATTATGGTACTTTTCACCTTGGTTTCCATAAAAAACTCGCTCAGTCCACGGAAAATCATGGCTTAACTTTTCAATTAAGAAGGCTGTAGCGAGATCAGATTGTTTGAGTGTTGAAATTTTCATCATATTGATAAATTTGTTTCCATAGTGCCTGTTTAGCATTGCTGCTTGCTATCAGTTCAGACAAAACAGGAGAAATAAATGTGACTTTTGAACCTTCGGGATGAATGCCATCCCCTATCACCCAACAAGGTATTGTTATTGGTGTTGGAATGAGTTTGAGCTGATCGGAATTAATGCATACAACGTCAATCTCATCGATCTTCATTGTGAGAAAAATATCTTTTAGCAGCTGGCTGTTTAAATCAAGGTTCTCATCAGTGATAATAATAAGCTTAGTCGACTCAGGAATGCGTACACCACGTTCACCACGTAACACAGTCGGATTTCTCACCATCCATTGAGTGATCCCCATTTGTTCTAAAAGTCTGTCACGTCGTGTCATTGCTTTACCCAGTCGTTAGTTAACAACCACATCTTATCAAAGGGGATTAATAGCGCCAACAGAGCAATGCTATTTATCTTTTTTCTGGTAAGGTAGTCCGCGTGGTTATATTCATTTTAGGAGATAGACAGAATATGTCATTACTGACACCCGCCAGCGAAGTTATTCAACGCCATTTAGAGCACTTTACCGATCGTCATGTTCTTTTGGCAGGCGATATTCAGGATGAACTGGGCGCAATTTTAGAAGCCGCCAGCGTGCGCGTGCTCACTAACCAGTACCATCGCTGGAAAAACTTACAGCCGGCATTGGGTGAAAATGTTCTGTTTTCTTCAACAGCAACTGCGGAATTCGTTAAACCTTGCGACACCTTAATTTACTTTTGGTCTAAGAACAAACAAGAAGCCGCGTTCCAACTTGATGACTTATGTACCCATCTTGCTGCTGGCAGCCAAATTTTTATCGTCGGCGAAAATCGCAGCGGCGTAAAAAGTGCCGACGCGATAATGGAAGGGATTGCGACACTGCAAAAAATTGACTCCGCACGCCGCTGTGGACTCTATTATGGTGAACTCGAGCAACCAACCGAATTTGATATTAAACGCTGGTGGCGTAACTATCAGGTTGATAACGTGAAAATTCATGCGCTTCCAGGTGTATTCAGCCATAACGAGTTAGATATCGGCAGTGATTTACTGCTTTCCACATTGACTGAGCCAATGAGCGGTAATGTGCTTGATCTGGCTTGTGGTAACGGCGTACTCGCTGCGGTTATCGGCTCACAAAATCCAGATGTCACCTTAACTCTGAGTGATGTCAGCGCATCCGCGATTGATTCCGCTACAGCAACATTAGCAGCCAACAACCTCACCGGTAAAGTGATCCCAAGCGACGTCTATTCCGATGTTGATGATAAATTTGATTGGATCATTTCGAATCCACCGTTCCATGATGGGATCAACACCAGTTATAACGCGGTAGAAACACTGATTTTCCAAGCACCTAAGCACCTGAAAAAAGGCGGACGCTTACGGATCGTAGCGAATGCGTTTTTACCATATCCTGATCTGCTGGATAAAGCGTTTGGCGGCCATGTGGTTCTGGCTAAGACAGGTAAATTCAAAGTTTACGAAGCCATTAAGCGCTAAAACAACGAAATTATCTCATTGTCGATTTTGTTTCTAACGGTCAACTTTATAAGTTGGCCGTTTTTTCATCAAACAAAATTACGCCGATAAAAATTTATTGACGTCTGCTCAAATTAGCCTAAAATCCGCAGCGTACTATTGATGCATGAGCAATTATGCAAAAGAGTTAGTATTGCGAGGGTGGCGGAATTGGTAGACGCGCTAGCTTCAGGTGTTAGTGTCCTATGGACGTGGGGGTTCAAGTCCCCCCTTTCGCACCACTTACTCTTCATAATTTCAATTATCTATGCGTTGACTGCTCTTCGCTATCCGTATCACATAGTTATCTATGCGTTGAGCATGATGTAGACAAGTATCAATAGAAAGAATTTTGACAGTATTTGCGAGGGTGGCGGAATTGGTAGACGCGCTAGCTTCAGGTGTTAGTGTCCTATGGACGTGGGGGTTCAAGTCCCCCCTTTCGCACCACTGTTAATGATTCGTAGCCTTAATCTTCAAAAATTCAATCTTCAGATATTCAATTCTCAATAGCCATTCACGCAATATTCCTAACCTAGATATCGCTTAGATAATCTTAGCTTCGCATAATAAAAATCAGTAAAAAACACGCTAAAGACATCACCGCTGGAATAATGAGTAAACGCCGTGAACCTCGATTAAACAGCATGCCTGCCGTCGCAATCATCAAGGTGATCATCGCCACTTTCAGTGGATCAAACCCCATATTGCTCAGCAAATACATAATACTCAGTAACACCACCGCGAAGACGCCCCACAAACCAGCACCAATACGCCGCAACCCTGTTGCTTTTGATACGCTAGTTCCCATAACGCCTCCCATTTATAGCTAACGAGTTTTTGGCTAACTCTTAATTAGCCTATAATTTCGCTAAAGATGATAATGATTATCAATAATATCTGCGTTTCTATAAAAATCAATCAAATTTTTGTGGGGAAAAACATCTCCCCACGGTGAAAATATCACTCAAAAATACAAACAAAGTGAATATCTTCAGGCTCTAGCGCAAACAGCTCAGGATCTGGCTTTTCGAGCAGTTCACAACCCATATATTGATAAAAATGCACCGTATTTTCGGAAGGGGTTGCAGAAATATACAACCCACCCGCGCCTTTCTCCAACGCCCTCTGCTGACAAAGTTTGAAAAGCTGGCCGCCCAGCCCTTCACCACGATATTGGTGACTAACATGAAGGAAAGAAAGTTGTAGCAAATCTAACTTTTCCCCGCGCCATACATTATCTAAACTGGCTGCGGCGATTAGGCTATCTTCATCAAAAACCCCAAAGAAAACAGCCCCGTTATCATAGCTAGCAAGTAAATACGGTGTATAAGCATCCGTTTCACCTTCAGGCCAACCTTTCATATCAAACCGCTGGGCAGATAACACTAATGTACCCTGCTGGTGAAGATAAAGATGTTCAATCAATTCAGTTCTATCAATCAACCACACATTTGGGATTTCATCCCGCGTGAGTTCACGTGTTATTCTCATTTTTATTGTTCTCTTAATACTTATATAAAGGCTATATAAATCGGATAGATAGCGAGCATACAGGCTACACAATAAAAAAGAAATCAGGGCATAAAGAAGGAAACTTAATGAGGATTTATTGGACTTTATAAACAAAAAAGTTCTCTGCAGCTTCCTGCCACAGAGAACTTTTAACTACAGGGGTTGGTTTATTGCTTCAATCCCATCGCATCGCGCATGGTAAAGAACAAATCGGTTTGGTCGGTCAGACCCATCACGTTCGCGGCATGTGGACCATAAGCTGCAACACGTAGCTGAGCACCTGTATGCTCCTGTGAATCTTCTTCTTCAGAGTTACCGTAGTTCACGGTCATCACGGTACCGTCTTTTGTGATCAGCGCTTGAGTTAAGCCTGATGACTTAGTTCCGTCTGGAATAATTTGACTAGAATGAGAGTGGTCAGCCGTCACGATAACCAGCGTATCACCGTGCTTCTTAGCGAAATCTAAGCCAACTTGTACCGCTTGATCCAGCGAGACAGTCTCGCCGATTTGGCCACATGGATTCGCTTTATGATCCTGTTTATCGATAGATGCGCTTTCAACCTGTAAGAAGAAGCCATTCGGATTTACTTTCAGTAAATCAATCGCTTTTTCCGTCATTTGCGCTAATGTCGGTGCATTCGGGTCTAACTTAGAATTCGGTTTACACTCTAAAGCTGCATTATTTAAGTTGCCGTGATAAGTGGCTTTTGGACCTTCCCACGCTACGGTCATGTTGCCATCATGGAACAGGCCTAACACTGGCTTATCTTGGTTAGCTTCTTTGATTGCATCGAGTGACTTAGCATCACGAACGATAGTGAATCCACGCTCTTCCGCTTGTTTTTCCAAGGTTTTCCCTTTGTAATCACCCGCTTTAGCTTCCTGCTTAAAGCTTTTCGCACCACCACCTAATGTGACATCGGCGCGGGTGATCATTAGCTGTTCAGAGATAGAACCACGACCGCCATTTTCTAATGCATTCGTTGCACATTTTTCGCTGGTTTCTTCTGGGCCGTAACATTTACGCCCCGTCACGTGAGAAAACTGAGCCGCTGGCGTTGCATCTTGAATTTCAGATGTCGTCACGTTGCCCGTTGCTTTACCATTACGTTTTGCAATTTCAATCAATGTGTCATGGTCGTTACCAAACACATCAATCCCTAAAGCGCCGTTATAGGTTTTCACACCGGAAGACCATGCCGTTGCAGATGCCGCAGAATCAGTGACATAGTCTGGTTTTTGTGTTTTCTTGTCTAATGCGTAATGGGTGTATTGCCCAGTGATTGGCAGTGCATCGATTCCTTTAAAGAAACCGCCAGCGCCTTCTGCATAGTTACGTGCGACAGTAATTTCAGAATCACCCATACCATCACCGATAAATAAAATAACGTTCTTTGCTTGACCATTATGCAGTGCTGCTTTCATGATATCCGTCTGTTCAGTCGATAAACGGCGAGCACCACCAAATTTAGTGATATCCCCTTTTGCAGCTCGACTTTCTGAAACTGCATCATTTTTATCCTTGCCAATCAATAAGAAGAGTAAATAAGTATGCTTCGAATAGTTGACCAGCATGCTAGAGCAGCCAGATGACAGTTGAATGACGGTTTTATGTCGATATAAAGATGATTGTCATAAACATAGATACCATTAGCATGACACCCCTAAATGCGAAACGCCCAATCTGAGCGTTATCGAGGAGAAAAATTATTGCTGAGAAGCCTGTTGGTTCATGAGCTGAGAAATCAGCTGTAATGCACTTAACAAGCGATGGCGCTGCTGGTCTGTCAAACGTAAGTAACGCCGAGCCGCGGGGAGCCGACTAACCATTTCCGATGCGGTATAAGGCTCAATTTCACACCGCCAAACCCCATTTTTGACAGCAATATGACAATGAGTGAAGTCTAGCTCTTCGAAAGTTTGGCGGATCACAGGGTACTGCTCCAAACTTTCGACCAAAAGTTTCCCATCCGTTTGTTGTGTCGTGAACTGAACGTGTTTTTTCCGCGCAGATCCTGCGGTTTTTACATCAATCTGAGCCACCAGCGCACTATCACATTTACCGGAAACTGCAAAACGGCTATGCACAATAAACGCCATAAACAAGGTTTTTACACGCTCAGTCACTTCCACTTTAATGCCTTGAGGCAATTGGATGAGGAGCACTCCAGGTGCCCCCCATTCACAAACATAAGGGGCGATATCTTTCTCTATCCGATTTAACGTTAACCCCGCTTGATACCCTGTCGGGAGGCGCTTTTGGGTTAACTTTTTCCACCATGGTGACTTAGGCAAGGTTACGTAAAGGCTCAAGTTCCACCTCCTCTGCATTGTCATCTTCAAATGAGTTGGATAATACTTGTTCAACCGGAACAGGTTTAAATGGATTCACTCTCTGCACTAACACGGTCCAACCTAATGCATAACTCGCGGTTAATCCCAACATAATGGCAAATGGGATATACACATCCGCTTTATTCATGCCCGGCGGCGTGATGTAAACAATCGCTAGGATGATCCCCACACTCGAAATAATTTGTGGGATAGGGAAGAATGGTGAGCGATAAGCACGATGTAAATCAGGTCGACGAATACGCAATAGCACCACAGAAATCGTCACTAATAAGTACGCCGTTCCCCACGAACACACCGCCGCCAGAACCAGTGGAATAATACGGTCTAAATCCCCTTGGATAGCAAATGCGTGCAAACATGGGATCATCACCGCCACTAAAATACCGAACACAGGCGTTTTAAAGCGAGGGTGTAAATAAGCGAATACCTTTGGTAATGCACCATCTAACGCCATACCGTAAAGAATACGCGGAACTGCTGCCATTAAGGTGTTGATGGTCGCCCCACCCGCCAGCAATAATGCAATCCCAATCCAGTATTTACCGAAGTCACCCATGATTTGCCCAGCAAACGCAGGAATGGCCATTGGCGTTTCTAATAGACTCACACCATTTTGTGGATCGACAATCACGTTTTCGACTTGGTTAGTCAGTGCTGCACCAAACAAGAACATACAGAATGCTACGCCACATAAACCAATCGCCATCGCACGCGGGATCACTTTGGCTGAATTTTTAATTTCAGGCGCCATCGGTGTCACTAATTCACAGCCGACAAACATAAACATCGCCATTCCCACAAAGCTAAGAACAACGGTCGGGTCAGAAATATTCAGCCCTTGACCAAACCAGCCTTCTGCGGAAACGTGAAATGGCATCAGCAGCCCGCAAATACTGAAAATCACTAGCGTGCTCCACATTGCAAAAGTGAGCACCACTTCCACCTTACCAAAAGCTTCGATACCAAATGCATTCAGTAAGCCGAATGCCACGACTAAACCAACACCCACCATCCAAGAGGAGTTGTTGGTTTCCAGCACTGTATTCAGGCTTTCAAAGTTCACTAACGCCATAATACCGGACAGAATGGTCTCTGCGGTGCCAGCAAAAACGTGAACAATTAGATAGGCAGACAGCGCCCCTGTAATCGCCCAAAAACGACCCATACCGCAGGAGATATAGTCGTAAACAGAACCGGAGGTTGGTAAAATTGCCGCCGCTTCAGAGAATGTGGTTAATTGAGCCTGCATCATGATAAAGCTCAGTAAAACAGCTAAGGCAAAAGTATCACCGCCGATCCCAAAACCACTGGTTACAGTGAGGATCACAGGGCTTGCCATAATCACGCCAACCGAACTGGCGAGCGTGGTTGGAAAGCCGACCTTACCTTTTTCAATATGTGATGTTAATTTTGAGGATAAATTCATTTTGCTTCCCTCTCTCTGCTCACAGCCCGAATTGTGAATTTTTTGTAAAAACTAAGTGACTGCATTCTCACTATAGAAATAAGCACAAACATGTCGCCATCGTCCTTTAGAACGATACCCAGAGAGAGGGGCGCGCGCAGAGCCCAAGACGAAAAGTACCCTTTAAAAACTCAAGTAATATAATAATCATTTAAATATCAATGGTTAGTTAAAAATCACCTCATTAATATATTAACAAATACACTGCGAAAGATACCCAAAGGCAGCCAACTACCTCTAAGCGATAAAAAACAAGTTTTGAATAGTGTAATCAAGTTCACGTTATTAACATGTTTACTTTATGTTAATTGAATTAAATTGCATGATAGTAAACTGTATATTTTGATGGGGTATGATGATGGTTCAACCGCTATTTAGTGAGAGTCAACAGGGCTTAATCGACTGCTGCCTAAATACAATTGCCCATATCATTCCGATTTCTGCGGCGGTTTATTATCTGGTGAATGAACACTGGCAGCCAGAAAACCATGTCCTGTATGGGATTTCCGCGCGTATGCATGAAGAGTATCTCTCGGCCTTTTCCCAGCACGATCCCTTACATCCCGACCATTTTCGCGGGGAAGATCTCCGTTTAGTGAAGATGCCGGTGGAAATGCGTCAGCACGATCAAACCTTCTTCCATGATTTTATGCAACCTAACCATATCGCGGATATGGCCGAGATTTTTATTCGCCGTAAAAATAAGATTGTGGCGGGCATTTCGGTGCTACGAGATACGCCATTTACCCCCCAAGAAGTGATGAGGCTCAATGCAATCTTACCGATTGCGGAGCTTATGACGTTCGATGTACGCCCCGATTCACTGGTTTCCTATACTCCGAAAGAGCAGGAAATCATTCACTTAGTGCGAGAAGGCGCCAGTAATAAACGTATTGCGCTGCTATTGGGCGTTTCGCTTTCCACCGTGAAAACCCATCTACGCAATATTTTTACCAAAGCCAATGTGAGCAACCGGACAGAGTTAGTTTCCTCCGGATTTATTCTCCGCCAAGATAAAATTCTATAAAAAATCCCGGCACATTGGCCGGGAAAACTGTTGCTTTACAGAAAAAACAAAACCACTAACGCTCTAATAACGCACCATGACGGACTTTAATTCAGTGTAATGTTCAATAAATGCACTACCAAATTCACGACCAATTCCTGAAGATTTAATACCACCGAAAGGTACTGCTGGGTCAAGGAAGGTGTGCATATTCACCCAAACGGTACCGGCTTCAATTTGTGAAACCATACGCATTGCTTTGCTGAGATCATTTGTCCACACACTCGCAGCCAAGCCAAACGGCGTGCTATTCATCATCGTAATCAGCTCTTCTTCATCATCATAAGCTAAGAAGGTACCGATAGGACCAAATGTCTCTTCTTTCATTAACACATCATCTGGACCATTTGCGCGAATAATCGTAGGCGGTACAAAGTAACCCGCTCCAGCAATTGGCTGCCCGCCATAGACAATTTCGCTACCATCTTGGCGTGCTTTTTCAAATAGGCTTAAGATCTTATCGTAATGGGCTTTATTGGCTAATGGACCCATTTCTGTGGTTTCATCCAATGGCGAACCAATCTTCATCGCCGATAAACGCGCTTTTAGCGCTTCCAGAACCGCATCCATCAATTTAGCTGGAATATAGAAACGCTCTGCGGCTGCGCAGATTTGCCCTTGGTTTAAATAACCTGCTTCAATGATGCCGCTCACAATCTTATCCACGGATAAATCCGCTAAGAATGCCGCACCATTTTTACCGCCCAATTCTAATGTGACGCGAGTCAGTTTACCTTCCATTGCAGAGCGCCCTACCGCCAATCCAGTCGGAACAGAGCCTGTAAAGGTCACTTTCGAACAAAGTTCATGGCTGATTAAAGCAGGTCCCACTTCGCGACCGCCACCATTAACGATGTTAATCACGCCATCGGGAATACCCGCTTCTTTAGCGAGTTCAGCCACGCGTAGCATGGTCAGAGGGGTAAACTCACTTGGCTTCAGTACAATCGTGCAGCCACATGTCAATGCGGCGGCTAATTTCCAAATGGAAATCATAATGGAGAAGTTCCATGGAATAATCCCTGCAACCACCCCGACAGGCTCACGCTGGGTAAATGCCGAGTATTTTTCGCCATTAAATGATGGCAAAGAAACATTCAGGGTTTCACCGCTAATTTTGGTTGCCCAGCCCGAAAAATAACGTAAAAACTGCGCCGCTGATCCCACTTCCAGAAAACGTGATAACTGAATGGTTTTCCCAGAACTTAAGGTTTCTAATTGCGCTAATTCTTCTAAGTGTTTTTCGAGCAAATCCGCTAAACGATTCAAACAGTTGCCTCGTTCCATCGGTGTGGTATTTGCCCATGAGCCTTTAAATGCGGCATATGCCGCATTCATCGCTGCATCAACTTCTTCACGAGTCCCTTCTTTCACTTTCGCAATCACTTGCTCGGTGGCTGGATTCACGACTTCAAAATAAGCATCTCCCTTGCCAGAAACAGGCAATCCATTAATAAAATGACCGTGTTGACGGTTCAAGAATTCTCTCACTTCTGGTAACAGGGTTAACTCACTCATCGTTATCTCCACCTCGTTAATTTATCGAATTACGCATTCACGCAGGCTAAATAGTGTTTTACAAAACGTGGTGCGCTGATTTCCCATAGCACTTCAGTGCCTTTAGCTGCAAACCAAGTGTCGCCTTTGTGGTATTCCACGGTAACACCTGTTTTCACGTCGGTTAATTTCACCGAACCTTCATGGACAGTTGCCATTTCATCAAATGGGTAAACCATCTTAAATTTGCCTGTTGTACACGCAAAAATACCGCAAGTCAGATTATCTGTTGGCTCGCCGTGGATCATCGCCACGCTGGCTTGTGGGTCGCCTTCAACAACCACAGAACCTAAATTGCTTACGCTACCAATGTTCAGTAATTCAGGAAGTGCTTTGTTTAACAGTAATGGGCTGATCATCTTTCTTACCTTCTATTATGTAATAAAATCAAAAATGGACATTAAATTTAGGAAAACTTAGCGACGACCTTGCCAATATCCTGATAACTGATGCCAACACTTGGCAAGTGACACAATGGCATTGCGCATGCTGTCTTTCCCCATGATGTCAGCATGAGGAATCGAACTCATCAGGTCATAGCGGCTGGAGCCTTCAACCATCCCCTCAGCAAGCACCTTGCACACGATCTGGCTCGGTGTAACACCAAAGCCCGAGTAGCCTTGCACGTAGAACACGTTTTTATGACCTGGGATCGTGCCAATTTGCGGGAACAGATTGGCACTGCACGCCATTGGACCACCCCATGCCAGCTCGATTTTGACGTCTTTCAGGTATGGGAAAACATTCAGCATCAATTTACGGTTCCACTCTTTCAAGTCAGATGGAATGTATTCTAAAAAGTACGTCGAGCTACCAAATAGCAGGCGATTTTCATTGGTCACACGGTAGTAATCGATGACTGGGCGAATATCGCTGTATGCCCCACGAATTGGGCTAATGCGTTCAATCAGTTCATCAGAAAGCTCTTCTGTCATTAACTGATAGGCATAGGTGTTAATTGTTTTTGGGTATAACGTTGGCTCAAGACCATTCAAGAAACCATCACACGCCCACAACATTTTTTTCGCTTTTACGGAGCCCATCGCGGTACGAACCGTTACCGTATCGCCATACTCAACATTTAATACTTGGCTGTTTTCAAAAATTTTTGCGCCATATTCACTCACTGCTTTCGCTTCCCCCAGTAACAGGTTAAGTGAGTGAACATGCCCGCCGCCCATGTGTTTGATCCCACATGTATAAGCGTCAGATCCGATGATCTGTTTTAAATCTGAACCTGTATAAAATTCAATTTCTTCATCTGGCGCGACGGCCTTAAAATCCGCCAGCCAACTGCGCAGGGTTTTCTCTTGGCGCTTATTGCTACCTAAATAGGCGTAACCATGGCAAAAATCCGCATCAATATTGTATTTGGCGATACGGTCACGCATGATCCCCGCGCCCATGTTGCTCAGTTTAAAAATCGTTTCTAAACCTTCAGAACCAACATGCTTTTTAATCGCGTCTAGGTCATGACCAATACCAGCCATCACTTGCCCACCATTGCGCCCTGTGCCGCCATAACCAAGATGACGACCTTCCAAGATAGCAATGTTGGTAATGCCCTTTTCACACAATTCCAATGCTGTATTAATCCCTGAGAATCCCCCCCCAATGATCACGACATCCACATCAATGTCTTCTTTCAAGGTTGGAAAACGCAAGTCATATTTTTTGGTTGCTGAGTAATAAGTTAATGATTCTACTTGGTTATTCATAATGGATACCTTATATAGTATCTTGCAATAACCTTGATTATCTTAACCAATCATTAACAGTTACATAGCCCTTTAGGGATATTCGAAACATAAAGTTAACATTTGTGACGTGGATACAATATTTACTTATAAACAAAATTAAATCAATTTAAATCTTTTATGTTTAAATTCAAAAAGATAAATATTTATTATTATATTAATAGAAAATATTACATATTCTGATAAAGAAAGAAGACAAGGAGTGTTTTACTACTGAGAGTAAATTGTAATTAATTGAAAAATAAAACTTATTTTAACAATTCAGTTTAACTATCTGATATATACCAGAAATAAACTAACCCCACTCAATTACTGTTTTATTGGAGTCATTAACAAATTAAACAATTCAACTTGAGAGTTGATCTCTAATTTTTGATAGATATTCTTACGGTGATTTTTGACGGTGCCTAAGCTAATAAACAGCGCTTCGGCAATTTGCGGGGAACCTTTACCTTCCAAAATTAATTCAACGACCTCACACTCTCTTGGCGTCAAACCAAAGCAAGTTTGTAAGTCCGTATTGCGGTAATGGCTAGAGACTGAATTCGGTACCACTTCCTTATGTAACCGAGCAATACTTCGAATAATATCAAAGGCTTCTTTTAATGATTTCTGCTTACTTTCATCTGAAAGAAAAGGCTGATCTTCATTACCAAAGAAAATACCTAATTGTTTATCGGCTGATAGCTCCAGCAGCAGCCCCGCCTCATCACACCAACCTGTCTTCCGATAAAAATTAAGATAATAATCCGTATGATAAAATCCTTTTGGTGCAACTTCTTTCAATGTTAGCACCTTCGAGCTGCCGCCTTTTTGTAGCTCTTGATAGAAAGGATCCATCAGATAAGCGCCACGCTGATAAATGCGATTGATACTGTCGCTATTACGCTTTTCAACTTTTGACAAAAAGCGTGGTGCGCCTTCTTTTTCGAAGGCATAGATAATAGCGTTATCAAAAGCCACAAAAGAGGACAGCCATGACAACAAATTGGGGTAAAACTGGTTAGTTGCCACGGAGTCAATAAGGTCAGGTAATTTATGCAGATAATGATCCATTCAGCCCTCACTCATTAACTTATTAATAATTTATCACCGTGTATATTCAGGTGAACTATGACCCTATAAAGACCATATTCTGGGAGGAAGCTCAATTTTTTTGTTATTAATATGTTAATTAACTCACATTATACGCCATGATAATTAATAATATTTTATCAATTATTTAATAATTTGAAGGGATGTGGGGCGAAGTAGAAGATAGGGAAAGTGGAAGATTGGTAAAAAAAGCAGCCCCGAAAGGCTGCTAGAAAACTATTTATTGATAATGGCTTTCAATTTGCTGTAACGACGGATCAAACGCCATTTTAATTTCAGTGTTGTGGCATGCTTCCAAACAATATCCCAGTAACCTTTATCAAAAAACAGCTGAACCATCTGCTTTTGCGTTTCTGGTGACTTAATGGCTAAGAGCGCTAAAACAACCCCTAAACCTTCTTTCCCCACCTGCCATAAGCAGGCCGGTGCTTGTTTCACTTCCTCAGGATGACGTTTATAGATATCCATCAACATATCCAAGATCTTCAGGTAGGTATTGATCTTACGTACTGAGCGCTCATCTCCGGTTAAAGAGTGAGAAACAGATTGGTTATGGATCAGATATTCATAATATTGTTCATTGATAAACTGCACGCGTTTGGCAACCAGCAGCATTTCTGTCGTCCAAGGAATATCTTGGTGGTGCAATCTAGGCTCAAAGGTAAAATTATGTTCTCGAATTAATGACAAACGATACAGATTCAGCCATGTTACATGGAGAAATTTACGGGAGCTCAAGCCAATTTGTAGCCATTGAGGCCCCGTAATCACGCCAGTAGAAGGCACTTTATTCGGTGGGAAAATAGCCTTCGGAGCATCTCCATTAGTGTAAACATAAGTACCATTACATGTAGCTACGTCCAGATCACCCGCTAAGGCAATCTCTAATAAGCGACCATACATTCTGGCATCAATTTCATCATCAATATCAGGGAAAGTGATGTATTTCCCTGTTGCGACAGCCATTCCGGTATTACGCGCAACGGAAACACCACCATTTTCCTGAGTGAGTACTTTGAAATTCTCAAACTTATCTTCGTATTGACGGATCACGGATTCGCTATCATCTTTTGAACCATCGTTCACAACGATCAGTTCCCAGTTTTCGAGCTTTTGAGCAATTAAGCTGTCAAAAAAATGGGGTAAAAACTTTTCGCCGTTATAAACAGCAACAACGATACTCAATACAGGCTGAAGGGACATGTTTAACCTTATGCTAATCAATTGATTATTATTGCCCTTAAAATACCGTATTTTATGTTTTTATTCATTAATAATGCGGGATCTTCGCGAAAGTAAATAAATTCAATTCAATACTCATGGTCAAAATAGGTATACTCCAAAATGACATCATAAAAAATAATGTCATTCAGGATAATAAACACGTTTAGGAAGAGGAATCATGCCGCCACTCAATCGTCGCTTCTCAATTATCAACCAGGTTATTGGGTTAATGCTGCTTATTGCTGTTTTGGGCATTATCGGTATGACGATTTCCAACCGCATGATCATCAGTGTACAAGGCAACGCGCATGCCATTAACACATCAGGCTCCTTGCGTATGCAAAGTTACCGCCTACTTTCTTTAACGCCCATAAACCAACATAACCAAAATTACCTTGATGAGTTAGAGAAAGACTTACTCAGCCCCGAGCTCACCCAAGTGGTTAAAATTGAAAATCTCACACCTGAATTTAATAAAATACATGAATTTTGGCTGAATACTTTAAGACCCGCACTCACTAAGGCATCTTCGCCTGATGATGCTCGCTATGAAGTCATTACTTTTGTTAACATGCTTAATGAGTTAGTTCATAACATTGATGATAAAACTGAGAAAAAAATCGCTTACGTTGCGATGACTCAGTTGATTTTTATTAGCTTAGTCTTTTTGCTGTTGATGGGGACAATCTGGCATTTGAGACGAAAAATTTATTACCCATGGATGAAGCTGCTTTCTATGGTTAATGCCATTGGGCGTAAAGATTTTACTCAGCGCTATCCCATGAAAAATAATAAGCAAGATGAGCTCAATGCCCTAGGTGAAACCCTCAATCATATGTCTGATGAGTTGGCGCAAAGTTACCACCAACTCGAAGAACGTGTAGCAGAAAAGACCGCAGACTTACTCGCTAAAAACCGTGTTTTGTCATATCTTTATCAATCAAATCAAATATTACACTCATCGGAAACACTTTATTCAAGATTACAAAAAGTTCTCGCGGAGCTGAAAAACATTACACAGTTAGAAAACTTGCGACTCAAATTATATGAAGATAGCAATGAACAATATTTCCATGAAATCTCTTATGCCACGACCAATCTCGAAATAGATAAAGCAAAGCTATCTTCTACTAATCAGCATCCATTAAACAATAATTCAGCAAAAGAATATCAAACGTTACAGTGGGATCTCTCTGATAATATGCACCGATATGGTGTGATTATCGGTGAACTTGAGCAAAAACAACCATTTTCTGATGAAAAAAATAGATTGGTTCTTATGCTCGCGAAGCAGATTTCAGGTATGCTCACCATGGAGCAACAGATAGAGCAACAACAACAGCTGCTGATTATGGATGAACGTGCCGCGATTGCCAGAGAGCTTCATGACTCTATCGCGCAATCACTCTCATGTTTAAAAATGCAAATTAGCTATCTGCAAATGCAACCAGAACCATTACCAGAAACAACTCTACATTTACTCAATGAGATGCGTACAGAAATTAATACTGCATACAGTCAGTTACGGGAATTATTGACGACTTTCCGCTTGAAACTCACTGAATCAGGTCTATTACCTTCACTCAAAAGTACTTTAGGTGAATTTAGCGGGCGTATTGGCTTTAATATTCAACTTAATTATGAAATTCCAGCGAAAAGTATCTCGCCACACCAATCTATCCACATAATACAAATTATTCGTGAAGCGCTAAGTAATATTCTGAAGCATGCCAATGCAACTTGGGCTAAAGTTTCATTAAGCCAACATAGAGGCACCGTCACCATTACAATTGATGATAATGGCAATGGTATTGATGACAATCCAAATAAACTTAACCATTATGGCCTCATTATTATGAGAGAAAGAGCACTTAGCCTAAATGGCGAGTGTTACATTACTCAACGCACAGAAGGGGGAACCGAAGTGAAAGTCACATTCCCTTTATCTGATATTTAAAACATCTGACATTTAGAACATTTGATATTTAAAACACCGGATCAAATCATTCATGGAGACTAAAAATATAATGACCGAAAAATCAACGATCCTACTTATTGATGATCACCCAATGCTCCGAAATGGTGTAAAACAGCTGATTAGCTTAGAGCCTTCACTTCAAGTTATTGGTGAAGCTGGTGATGGCAAAACGGGTATTCAGATAGCAGAAGAACAAGATCCTGACCTGATCCTTTTAGATCTCAATATGCCTGGAATGAATGGTTTTGAAACCCTAGATGAGCTCAGAAAACGCGAACTGTCAGGCAGAATTATTCTCTTTACCGTATCGAATTATAGTGACGATTTGATCAGTGCGCTTAAGCGAGGTGCGGATGGTTATTTACTAAAAGATATGGAACCTGAAGAACTCATTATCGCACTCAAAGAAGCTGCAAGTGGAAAAATGGTGGTTAGCCCAACATTAACTTCTGTTCTTGCGGAATCATTAAGAGAAAATCAATCACAAAATGAAAGCGATGCTGCCGCACTAACGCCAAGAGAATCTGACATTTTAGAGCTTATCGCTCAAGGATTATCAAATAAAATGATCGCTCGAAATTTAGATATCGCAGAGAGCACCGTAAAAGTACATGTAAAACATTTGCTTAAAAAACTAAATCTAAAATCTAGAGTCGAAGCTGCTGTCTGGGTGCTCCAACAAAAATAATATTTTTTCATCATACCGTCTTCATTCATAGCTAAATGATCGATTCATCTAGCTATGAATGCACTTTATCAAGCTCCCATTGCAAATTAGCAAAGGTTATTAATAGCTCTAATCTACAAGTCATTTTTTTCCAGTTATAATAAGCTTGTTTTTGACTCTTACTGATACAGATGACCCCATGATAGAAGAACAGCTTATTTTAGTTAATGAACAAGACACGCCGATTGGTAGCATGCCAAAATTACTTGCTCATCAGCAAGGCTGCCTGCATCGTGCATTTTCTATCTTCATTTTTAATCGTAAGAACGAATTGCTCATTCAACAACGCGCCTTTCATAAATATCATTCTGCTGGACAGTGGGCCAATTCCTGCTGTAGCCATCCAAGGCCACAAGAAGATACCCATGATGCAGCTTTGCGTCGCTTAGCGGAAGAACTCGGTTTTTCAACTTCATTAACTCATGTTGATGAGTTTATTTATAAAGCGGATGTTAATGGTGGGCTAATTGAGCATGAGTATGACCACCTATTTGTGGGGTACTATGATAATCAAGTCATTCCTAATCCTGAAGAAGTCAGTGCTACCCGCTGGGTTAGCCTTGAAACTTTAGCCCAAGAGATTAGTACTCACCCTGAAAAATTCACTCCGTGGTTCAAAAAAATCTGGGAAAAATACCCATTACTGAATTTTTCTTCCTAATCCTTCTTCTATATTACGTCAACTGCGTACATTCATTTTCTATCTGCTACAGATAGTCTTTTTATAAGAATTAGAGACTGTAATCGATAGTTTTTAGTCTTGATTAGATCAATGGAAGGATCTTAATGTCTATTTTAGATCTGATTCAGAGGCTTTATTCTGACGTTAAGTGGCCACATCACACGAGGAATTTTTCTGTCGAAATAATATGTTATTGGTGAGACTTGGTTATTAACCTTGAGATGGTCGTATTGCGTTTTTTCGTTGGATAACTACAGTGATGCCCCACAGATGGTGATACTCCAAGAGTAAGAAACGTAGAGTTCAGGGAGCTTTCGAGATTCGACGATAACTTTCTCGATCATCACGCTTCAGATGATAACAATATTGCCTTTTACCACCTATTTTTCATGCCCCAAACGCAAAAAAGCCACCCAATGGGTGGCTTCTCGGCTAATTTAATGTCTGGCAGTTCCCTACTCTCACATGGGGAGACCCCACACTACCATCGGCGCTACGGCGTTTCACTACTGAGTTCGGCATGGGGTCAGGTGGGACCACCGCGCTATTGCCGCCAGACAAATTCTGTTTATTCCCGTTTAGCCTTTCATTCACTAAACCAGAATATCAATCCTGAACAAGCTGTTGTGTCCGCCTCTCGGCGTCTCACACTTTATTGAATCAACGTCATCTCTCATCTCGAAAACACCTTCGGTGTTGTCAGGTTAAGCCTCACGGTTCATTAGTATTGGTTAGCTCAACGTATCGCTACGCTTACACACCCAACCTATCAACGTCTTAGTCTTAAACGTTCCTTTAGGACCCTTAAAGAGTCAGGGAAGACTCATCTCAAGGCAAGTTTCCCGCTTAGATGCTTTCAGCGGTTATCTCTTCCGCACTTAGCTACCGGGCAATGCCATTGGCATGACAACCCGAACACCAGTGGTGCGTCCACTCCGGTCCTCTCGTACTAGGAGCAGCCCCTTTCAATCTTCCAACGCCCACGGCAGATAGGGACCGAACTGTCTCACGACGTTCTAAACCCAGCTCGCGTACCACTTTAAACGGCGAACAGCCGTACCCTTGGGACCTACTTCAGCCCCAGGATGTGATGAGCCGACATCGAGGTGCCAAACACCGCCGTCGATATGAACTCTTGGGCGGTATCAGCCTGTTATCCCCGGAGTACCTTTTATCCGTTGAGCGATGGCCCTTCCATACAGAACCACCGGATCACTAAGACCTACTTTCGTACCTGCTCGAGCCGTCACTCTCGCAGTCAAGCTGGCTTATGCCTTTGCACTAACCGCATGATGTCCGACCATGCTTAGCCAACCTTCGTGCTCCTCCGTTACTCTTTGGGAGGAGACCGCCCCAGTCAAACTACCCACCAGACACTGTCCGCACCCCGGATAACGGGGCTACGTTAGAACATCAAACATTAAAGGGTGGTATTTCAAGGTTGGCTCCACGCAGACTGGCGTCCACGCTTCAAAGCCTCCCACCTATCCTACACATCAAGGCTCAATGTTCAGTGTCAAGCTATAGTAAAGGTTCACGGGGTCTTTCCGTCTTGCCGCGGGTACACTGCATCTTCACAGCGAGTTCAATTTCACTGAGTCTCGGGTGGAGACAGCCTGGCCATCATTACGCCATTCGTGCAGGTCGGAACTTACCCGACAAGGAATTTCGCTACCTTAGGACCGTTATAGTTACGGCCGCCGTTTACTGGGGCTTCGATCAAGAGCTTCTCCTTACGGATAACCCCATCAATTAACCTTCCAGCACCGGGCAGGCGTCACACCGTATACGTCCACTTTCGTGTTTGCACAGTGCTGTGTTTTTAATAAACAGTTGCAGCCAGCTGGTATCTGCGACTGGCTTCAGCTCCATGGGTAAACCACTTCACCTAATGCCAGCGTGCCTTCTCCCGAAGTTACGGCACCATTTTGCCTAGTTCCTTCACCCGAGTTCTCTCAAGCGCCTGAGTATTCTCTACCTGACCACCTGTGTCGGTTTGGGGTACGATTAATGATAATCTAGAGCTTAGAGGCTTTTCCTGGAAGCGGGGTATCAGCTACTTCGCCACCGTAGTGACTCGTCATCAGACCTCAGCATATAGTGAACCGGATTTGCCTAATTCACCTGCCTACATCCTTAAACCGGGACAACCGTCGCCCGGCCAGCCTAACCTTCTCCGTCCCCCCATCGCAATTATCACCAGTACGGGAATATTAACCCGTTTCCCATCGACTACGCATTTCTGCCTCGCCTTAGGGGTCGACTCACCCTGCCCCGATTAACGTTGGACAGGAACCCTTGGTCTTCCGGCGTGCGGGTTTTTCACCCGCATTATCGTTACTTATGTCAGCATTCGCACTTCTGATACCTCCAGCATGCCTCACAGCACACCTTCACAGGCTTACAGAACGCTCCCCTACCCAACAATATTTACATATCGCTGCCGCAGCTTCGGTGCATAGTTTAGCCCCGTTACATCTTCCGCGCAGGCCGACTCGACCAGTGAGCTATTACGCTTTCTTTAAATGATGGCTGCTTCTAAGCCAACATCCTGGCTGTCTGAGCCTTCCCACTTCGTTTCCCACTTAACTATGACTTTGGGACCTTAGCTGGCGGTCTGGGTTGTTTCCCTCTTCACGACGAACGTTAGCACCCGCCGTGTGTCTCCCGTGATAACATTCTTCGGTATTCGTAGTTTGCATCGAGTTGGTAAGTCGGGATGACCCCCTAGTCGAAACAGTGCTCTACCCCCGAAGATGAGTTCACGAGGCGCTACCTAAATAGCTTTCGGGGAGAACCAGCTATCTCCCGGTTTGATTGGCCTTTCACCCCCAGCCACAAGTCATCCGCTAATTTTTCAACATTAGTCGGTTCGGTCCTCCAGTTAGTGTTACCCAACCTTCAACCTGCCCATGGCTAGATCACCGGGTTTCGGGTCTATACCCTGCAACTCATTCGCCCAGTTAAGACTCGGTTTCCCTACGGCTCCCCTATACGGTTAACCTTGCTACAGAATATAAGTCGCTGACCCATTATACAAAAGGTACGCAGTCACACCACAAGGGTGCTCCCACTGCTTGTACGTACACGGTTTCAGGTTCTATTTCACTCCCCTCGCCGGGGTTCTTTTCGCCTTTCCCTCACGGTACTGGTTCACTATCGGTCAATCAGGAGTATTTAGCCTTGGAGGATGGTCCCCCCATATTCAGACAGGATAACACGTGTCCCGCCCTACTCGTCGAGTTCACAACACTAACACCTTCGGATACGGGGCTATCACCCTTTACTGCCGGCCTTTCCAGACCGTTCTCCTGATGCTAATGCTGATTAAGACTCTGGGCTGCTCCCCGTTCGCTCGCCGCTACTAGGGGAATCTCGGTTGATTTCTTTTCCTCGAGGTACTGAGATGTTTCAGTTCCCTCGGTTCGCTTCGTTTGACTATGTATTCATCAAACGATAGTGCAACGAATTGCACTGGGTTTCCCCATTCGGAAATCGTCGGTTATAACGGTTCATATCACCTTACCGACGCTTATCGCAGATTAGCACGTCCTTCATCGCCTCTGATTGCCTAGGCATCCACCGTGTACGCTTAGTCGCTTAACCTCACAACCCGAAGGTGT
>NZ_WLTU01000009.1:0-88991 GCF_009706275.1 Providencia sp. wls1943 | reverse complement strand
TCTTAATATTTTCATACAGTATAAAAATAAACTTAAATAACTCATTTTTTGTGTTTTATAAATTCAATTAATAAAAATTTAAATATAATTTAAATTTATTAATATCAGCCATGTTCATCATGAAAACTTTTCCATTATCCATATCATGCTTAAACTATGCATATCGTGCACTTTTCATTTACTAATATTAACTAGAATAAATTAATCCGTTAGGATAACGAAAAAAGGAGCCAATAATGAAAACTCAGTTTTACAGTTACCAACCTCAACAAGGCCATGGGCTTCCCCATGATCCTATCCCCTCATTAATTGGTCCGCGCCCTATTGGTTGGATCTCCACATGTGATAGGCAAGGCAACACCAACCTTGCGCCCTATAGCTTCTTCAATATTTTTAACTACTCACCCCCTATTTTGGTCTTTTCAAGTGTTGGAAAAAAAGATTCCGTCACCAATGCTATCGAAACAGGTGAGTTCGTTTATAACCTTGCAACTCTTGAACTTGGACAGCAGGTCAATTCAAGCAGTGCGATGCTACCTCACGGAGAAAGTGAGTTTGATCTGACTGGGCTTTCCACCTTACCGTCCACATTAATTACGCCTCCACGAATCGCCCAAACACCTGTTTCCATGGAGTGTGTGGTCACTGAATATCAGCAATTAAAGCGTGCAGACGGCAGCCTACTGGATACGTGGATGGTCATGGGGGAAGTGGTGATGGTGCATATTGATGAAGCCACCTTAGAGCAAGGCTTATATAACAGTGCTCGCCAAAAGCCCCTGATGCGGGCGGGGGGACCGGCTGATTATTACTGGATTGAAGAGCAACAAAAACTCGAAATGTATCGCCCTAAATAACGTAAAAAGCCTTAGGCCAGTTTCTATCTCGCTGGCCTAAGATGCGTTATTTGGGTACACAGGTATACACCCAAGCAGGTGGAAAATTGCGATATACGCGTTCTTTTGTAAATGAAAAATAACGTGAAAATAGAGGCTCACAACCTTGGGTATACTGAAATAACACCAATTTACCCTGATTCTTTACTAAGCTCTGACGTACCTGTTTTAATATTCGCATGCTGGTTTTTTTATTCAGGGACAGAAAAGGAATTCCTGAAATGATCAAATCATAATCACCCAATAAATATTCTGCAGAGCATGGATTAACCGCCACTCTCGGGTCATCAATCTGATTTAAAATATCAAGAAAATCACGATTAATTTCATAGAGATCTAAACGTGTTTTCGCCGTAATTTTATCCACGATATAGCGAGTCATAACGCCATTACCCGCGCCAATTTCCGCTATCTGGTTGCACTGTGCCCAATTGATATTATCGACCATGGTACTGCATAACCAACGGGATGATGGAAACACCGTCCCCATCGAAGCTGGTGATGCAATAAAATTCTTAACATAGAGTTGGTAATGATTTTTATGAGAAAAAAACGATTCCGCCATACTTCCTCCTGAATCAGAAATACCTTTTCTATTTCCTTAAGTTGATGCTCCACATTCACCGCAAAAATTGGCATTTGGGTCTACGGCTCTTTGGCATTGTCGGCATCTTATCTTTTGAAAATTTTGCCCCTGTGAAAAATAATTATCTTCGCTTCGACCATCATTGTATTGATAACCCCCACCGTGTTTACCTCGAGAGTCATGTTTACTTCTAGAACCATGCTTAGAACTGCTGCCATGTCCTGAATGACCTCGATATTGACTATCGCGTTTCGAGTCATAACGATTTCTACCGAGATTAAATAACCAGCTGAAAATTGACATAATAAATATCCTCCACCGTTATTCTTGTCTCGAGTATAAACCTTAGACTTAACTCTAAAGACAACAGTAAAGCTTAATAATTACAATAAAAAACCATTTATTACGTAAACTGAATTTCGCTGTTTTTTCATGACACAATCGGTGAAGACTTAGGATTTCAGCAATGAAGTTCCATAGGAATTATCAATCACACATAGCCACTTACCATCGATCAGTTTAAAAACGTAGGTAGCATCTCGCACCGTGTTAAATGATGTACCGTCTTGCATTTGCGCACTCAAAATAGTTTCAGCCAAGACTAAGGCACAATCTTCACCAAAAATAACTTTCACCGCACCTTGAGACACTTGCAGGCTGTGATTAAAAAATTCAGCGATGGCTGAAAACGCTTTCTTTAGGCTCTCTTTCCCATGGACATGTAAACCGTCTTTCACCACTAATGCGCCATTCTCAGAATAAAAACTCATTAAATAGCTGAAATTTTCTTCTGTGATGGCACGATCTGCGTTAGCAATTAGGGCTTCAAGTTCTTGCGTATGTTTTTGAGTATTTTCGAAAAGATTCATAGAGGGCTCCTTGTTGAATGCTAACCAGACAAGGACAAAAAACCCGCCTTATCTGGCGGGTTGAGGATGCAGCAAACTCCCACCAGTTAAGTGATGGTCATCATAATAATGAGGTGAGCGACATGCTGTGACATAATTTTTTCCTGAATATAATTAGAGATTACATTATCAATAATAAAATATATTTCAATGATGATGTAAAAATGGCTTAAGTTATCTTAAGCGGTTTGAGTCAACATACCATGAATCAGTGTTTTGAACTCTTATGGTGATTTAATGTTTCTTCTTTTAAATCAAGCTCATCACGTAAGCGATGATACACACGCTCATTGATGTTTTTCCCTTTACGCATTTGGTATAGCGCTTCACGTTTCGCTTTCAGAGCCGAATCTGACATCGAACGTTCCATTTCGATCATTCTATGTAAATCAAATACATCCGATTCCGTTTCATCCGTATTATCCAAACGGCGACCATAGATTTCTAACAGCTGAGCACCCACTTCGGTACGCATCGCGATCTCATCCATGTCGTCAGAAGGGTGATTCATTAATTCACGAATATGCGCCATTGCGGCTTCATTTAATGCCAAACGTGCACGAATTTCATCGTTATCGTAAGGTAAATCTTGCACCAAACCTTTGGTTAAAATCGGCAATGCGATGCTAGCAATTAACAGCGAACACAGGATCACGCCCATTGAGAGGAAGATAGCCACATCACGGTTAGGGAATAATGACCCATCTGGCATTAAAAATGGCAATGTTAAAATACCTGCTAACGTAATTGCCCCGCGAACGCCAGCTGTTGCCATCACCGCCATCATGCGAATGCGCACTTCATCCGCTTGCTTTCCGCGGCGACGATTGTGGAAAACTGTCAGGGTCATTGATACCCATACCCAAGCAAAACGCAGCGCACCTAATGCAAGGGTGATAACCGCAACATACACAAACAACATCCAAGGATGGCTAGCACCTGCGGCTTCGGCTACCTGCGGTAGATTCGTCCACATACCTGGTAGCTGCTCACCCAGCAGAATAAAGATCATGCCGTTTAAGCCTGTCTGTACCGTGTCCCAAACGGCCTTACTTTGCATACGAGTCGCTGCTTGCATGCGCCCTGCGATTTTTTCGTAGTGCATCGCAATACCCGCAACAACGGCGGCAAGGATCCCAGAAACATGCAGATGTTCAGCCAGCAGATACGCTGTAAATGGCATCAATAGGCTAATCATAATTTGGATAGCCGGCTCTTCACCCGTACGCTTGACCAAGAATTGGTTTAACCAGCCGATTGCCCATGCGACTAATAAACCAATCGCTATCCCACCAAATGCCACCAGCACAAATTGACCCGCAGCAGATGTCAGAGAAAACTCCCCTGTCAGCGCAGCCACAACCGCAAAGCTAAAGCACACTAAGCCCGTCGCATCATTGAGTAGAGATTCTCCTTCAAGAATGTGCGCCATACGCGATGGCAGTGGCGAATTCACTGTCATCGCAGATACCGACACAGGGTCAGTTGGGGAAAGGATAGCTGCCAGTGCAAAAGCAACCGCCAGTGAAATCGTTGGGATCAGCCAATGGATAAAGAACCCCATCCCAATAACGGTGACGACCACCAAGCCAATCGCCAATGACATAATTGGCTTAATTTCTTGGAATAAGGCTTCTTTGGGAATTCGCCATCCATCAAGAAATAGCAATGGAGGAATAAATAAAAATAGAAAAAGATGCGGTTCGAATTCCACTGTAAATCCGTATAACGACAAGGCAGCCCCTAGCGCTATCTGGATAATTGGTAATGGAATGATGTCTTTAAGTAATCGAGAAACAAATACGCTCACGATGACTGCAAGTAAAAAAACGAGTACAAGTGTCACTACTGACATTGAGTGCTCCATAATGGTTTATCTTAGTTATCTGCCTTGCAGTAAATAGATAAATCAAATCAATGTAAAGCATCAATTTATTACCGAATAAAAAAACAAAACAAATCAAAAACTACGATAGCAATCATTGTGTTACAGGATATTACTTAATTTCCAATACATTACATTTCTATTCAATACACTAGTGTTTTATAAGGATTTAATCTGTTCTTCTGTTATAAATCCTTATCACTCATCAAAAACGGATAATTCCGAGTATTTCAATGTAACTTATCTATTTGATTTCTGGGCTATGTCTATCAATCAATTCTTGTAAAACTTGCTTGAGCATTTTGCTTTTACGAACACCAAGAGGAGCCAAAACCTGCCTTTCGTGTTCTTCCGCAGCAATCAATAACCCTTCGACTAACTCGACGCCACTCGACGTCACACTCACGAGTGTCACACGGCGGTCACTTCCCGTATGGTTATTGTGGCGGATCACATGCCCTTGCTGCTCTAATCGTTGTAATACCCGCGTGATTGTTGGTTGCTTACTGACAGTTTTTTGCGACAGCTCGGTGATCCCCATCGAACCATTATTAGCTAATGTGGAAAGAACTCGCCACTCCAAAACAGATAGCCCATTAGCTTCCACAACTGCATGAAATTCAGATGAAACTAGCATCCATGCCTGCCCCAAAAGAGCAGGCAGGTAATTATCAACGAAGACTTTCGATTCAGGCATCAATTCCTCTTTTCTCGCTTCTGGTTTTATGACATTAGAAGCTAGCAGAGTAGCAGAAGGAAACCGAACTCTTAACATAATTTAACTAAAATCTTCCGCTAAGTAGCGAGCCAAAACCATCCACTCGCGTATCTAGCCCCAATTTTTTTAGCATCATGTAGGTTGTTGCCACAGACGATGACAACACTGGTAAACCCACTCTATTTTCAATCAGTTGAATCGATGGTAATGATGGCATTTGCACACAAGCCGATGCCACAATCGCATCCACATTGGTGTTCAGCTTTTTGGTGATTTCCACTGGCGCTAATGGGTTTTGTCTGCCCACTTCGAGGTTGTCAGGGATCTCCAACGAAATGCTATCCACCACTTCAATACCTTCATGTTCAATATAGTCGATGACCATTTGCGTTAATGGCTTCATGTACGGCGTCAAAATCGACACTTTTTTTGCGCCAATGGCATGTAACCCTTCGACTAACGCGCCTGCACTGGTGACTACTGGTGCTGGATGCCCGTTATCGATGGTGCATTGATGAAGACGTTTTTGCGAAACACGGTGATAGCCTTTTCCCATGCTCATAATAGCAACCAAGCAGGCATACCCTAATACATCAACATCGGCATCTGACAGCTCAATGGCACAACGGTCACTGTCTGAATCCATCTTTGCTAATTCATCTTTGGTGACTTTCTGCATACGCATACGGCTAGAGTGGAACGTAAAACGCTCGGCAAACATCGCTTCACGGGCGCGCAATATGGCCGGAATTTCAGTTTCCATCGTGGTATTTGATGAAGGCACAATCTGACCAATACGAAATGTACGTGCTAAGCTCATAGTCCTTTCTCCACTGAAGAGTCATCCGATTCAGCAAACTGATTAAGTTCATCAACATCTTGTCCACCATGATGGAAACGAGCCGCCGTTAATGGGCGTCTATTGACCTGTAAGTCAAAGATATCAAAGCGATTATAGTGCCCTGTAATATCATGCATTTGGCGAGGTTGAATACAGCGATTCAAATCAATTTCAGCGTATACAATACCTTCTTTATCAATCAATGGTTCCCCAATCACTCGACCGTCGGGACCGATAATGCCGGAAAACGCGCTATTTTGACGCGCGAGCAACTCACGGGATTCGGGATGCGACACAGCCATAGCTTCAACGATTTCTTCAGAAACTGTTGAACACGAAATGATGGTAAACACTTTACCTTCAAAGCAGTGAGCTGAAGCACGTAAACGAATCGCATCTGCCATATCGTAGTCTTTTGGTGCCACTGGCAGTGCAATATAACTGGCAATATGAACCAATTCGCCTTGAGCCAATAACGAGAAGCGCGCCAACGTATTGGTATTTTCGCCACATGCCAACGCACCTAAAGGACCAATACTGGTTTGGTGAACTTTCAGCGAGGAAGCATCCCCATTTGCCCACGTTAATTTTTCCGCCCACGTTGGGACTAATTTACGGTGACGCCCTAAAATTTTACCTTCATCAGAAATCGTGACTAACGTGTTGTATAGCGTGGCAATCCCGTTCGGATTACGCTCATTCACACCCACCACCACGTTGATATGGTGACGAGCAGCGGCTTGGGCGATTCGTTTAATTTCCGGCCCCGGAACTTCAATGGCAGATTTGCACAGTTTCTCAAACCAAGGGCTGCCATCAATTGGGTTCATCACCCAGCTCCAATACGGGTAGCCAGAGACAAACACTTCAGGAAATGCCACTAATTTGGCACCATTATCAGCCGCTTCTTCAATCAACCGACACACTTTATCAACAGTCGCATCAGTATCGAGGAATACAGGGGCGGCCTGTACTGCCGCCGCCTTAAATTGAGGTAGATTCAACATATTGCTATCTCCCTTGGGTTATACCGCAACCACTGGATGGCGTAATTCACCGATTTTTTCGACATACGCTTCAATCACATCACCCGGCCATACCCACTCTTGTGGAGAACGACCCGCACCAACCCCTTCAGGAGTACCTGTTGCGATAATATCCCCCGGCTCTAAGGTAATGCCTTTGCTGATATCAGCAATTAACGCATTCACGTTAAACAGCATGTGGCGAGTATTGGAGTCTTGCTTGGTTACGCCGTTAACTTTCAAACTCAGATTCAGTGAGTGAGGATCAGGAATTTCATCAGCCGTTACGATGCACGGGCCAAATGGCGCGTAAGTATCCTGACCTTTTGAGTAGATCCATTGACCCGCACGACGGCAATCACGCGCACTCATATCAATCATTAAGCTATAACCGAACACATAATTCAGTGCGTCTGCTTCAGATACCCCTTTAGCACGCGTCCCCATAATCACCGCCAACTCCACTTCCCAATCCAGCTGCTGAGTGATTTTACTGTTGTGCTCAATCGCATCACCTGGGCCAATCACCGTTGTTGGCGGTTTAGAGAAAATAACGGGCTCTTTTGGTAGCTCTTTAGAGGTGTCCAGCGTACGGCTCGATTCCGCAACGTGTTCAACATAGTTCAAACCGATCCCAAAGATATTTTTTCTTGGACGTGGAATTGGCGCTAAAATTTTCACGTTCTGAACAGGCCATGCCGTTCCCGCAGGAAATTGACCTTTATGTGCGTTTAATAATTCAGTACCTGCACGGATCCCTTGAGGGCCTAAATCAATAAAATCCAACATATTATCAGGGAGATATTGGCCGTTCTCTTCAGCTAATCTCGCTAAATCCACGACTTGCTCGTTAACAATCGCCCCTAAACGTGCTGCTGCGGTCACATCTGAACGGTAAGTAATAAGACGCATAATTTTTCTCCTTGAGTCAGGTCTTAAGACCTAACTGAAATCTTCACGTAAATAATTAAAATCAATAATCGGAATAAATAGCTAAAAAAAATAAATAGTTAGAATAAAAACTTAGCTAATCACTTTTTGGTGCCCATCATTGTCCACAAGCGCCTCTTCATAATAGAGACCAAGGGAGTGCATCACTGGCAGGTCGTTAAAGCAGAACAGACACGCGTCTTCACTCTGGGATGTATTCACATGTTCGTGGAACATCCATGATGGCACGCAGAAAATATCTCGCTCTTGCCAGTCAAAGCGCTGCCCATTAATAATCGAATACCCTTTTCCTTTCGCCACTTGGTAAATAAAACTGCCCGTATGGCGATGAGCTTTACCAACAAACCCAGGGCGTAATAACTGCATACTAGCCCCAATAGTTGGCATCACAGGTCCACCCGTTAATGGGTTGGTGTAGTTCATTAAAACATCATCAAACACCGAGCCATCCGTCACTTTTGCAGCGCGTTGCAATGCTTCATAAGTTGGCCCCCACTGATATTTGAATAATGGCGAATACGGCTTATCCCATCCCACATGGTGTGGGCGCAATGCTGTCGCTCCCCACATGCCAACGGGATAATCAATTGGGCGAGTTTGCGCTTGATGTAAATCAGGGTGAACCTTGTAGAAACCCGCTTCCATCGCATTGACTAATGGAATATCGAGACCATCCTGCCAAATACACGGTAGCCCGCCTTCTTCCACCCCATGTTCATGCCAAGTACCGTTAGGCGTTAGTACAAAATCATTGGCTTCTAGAATCATTTTTTGCCCTTCCACAATGGTGTAGGCGCC
Source organism: Providencia sp. wls1943 (assembly GCF_009706275.1). Taxonomy (NCBI): domain Bacteria; kingdom Pseudomonadati; phylum Pseudomonadota; class Gammaproteobacteria; order Enterobacterales; family Morganellaceae; genus Providencia; species Providencia sp. wls1943. The sequence goes on along the minus strand of NZ_WLTU01000009.1, from coordinate 80,383 downwards.
ACGCCCTTCCATAATGAAACGCAATGCTGATGATGAATGAGCATGAGCAGAAGCCGCTTCCCCGGGATGCATCACCTGCAAACCCGAATATAACCAACCCACGGCAGCCGCCACATCTTGGCGCCCCGGGTTATTTAAGTAGATCACGCGGCGACCCGCTTTTTCTGGGGTCACTAAATCTACCGAACGCAAAACATGCTCACGCAAATCTTGGTAGCGCCATAACACAGGCACGGATTGTGATTTTGGCTGCCACGGCTCTATTTTGTTGGCAACCGTCCATAATGCGCCCGTATTGAATTCATCTAACTGTTTGTAATACTTTAACAATTCTGGTGTATCTTCCACATCTGCGCGTCCTGCGACATTTTCTCTGTATTGGTCATGGGACTGAATTTCATGGGAGTGGGCTGTCATGGTGTTTCCTCCTCTCGCATTTACGCCATTAACGGCTTTTCGATTGTTGGATTAATTGTTGGCGACCATATTCATAAGGCGCTGGCCACGTGACTGAATTCCACCCAAAGCGAGCACACTCATGGAGTAACCAAGCAGGGTCGGCAAGGAGTGGTCGAGAGAGCGCACAAAGATCTGCTCGCCCTGACGCGATAATGCTATTCACTTGATCCGCATCAGTGATCGCTCCGACGGCAATCACCGGTACCGATCCTTCATTGCGAATACGATCCGCCATTGGGGTTTGGTACATACGCCCATAAACTGGCTGCTGAAGAGGAGAAACTTCACCCGATGAGCAGTCGATAATATCCGCGCCCGCTTGATGAAGTGCCTGCCCAATTAATACCGCCTCATCGACTGTTGTGCCGCCTTCAACCCAATCTGTCGCAGAGATGCGCACAGACAATGGCTTATCGTCAGACCATACTTTTCTGACTGCGCTCACCACCGCTAACGGAAAACGTAGACGATTTTCTAGCGAGCCGCCGAACCCATCGGTACGCTGGTTAGTTAATGGAGAGATAAAGCTCGATAACAGATAGCCATGCCCAGCTTGCAGCTCTAACCAATCAAAACCAGCTTGATCTGCGCGTTTTGCTGCCGCCACGAACTGATCGATAATCGTCGCCATTTGGGCTTCGGTTAGCTCAGTGGGTGTCTGTGAAATTGAAGGTAAATAAGGTAATGGTGATGCGGAAACTAATGGCCAATTACCTTGTTTCATTGGGTGGTTTTCTTGCTCCCAGCCGCGCTGTGTTGAACCACGACGCCCAGCATGCCCCAATTGGATACCAATTTTCGCATCTGTTTTCTGGTGTACAAATTGCGTCACATTTTTCCATGCCGCCACTTGCGCATCATTCCAAATACCCGGGCAGCCTGTCGTGACTCGTGCTTCAGGAGAAATCGCCGTCATTTCCGTCATAATCAGGCTAGCCCCACCTAATGCGCGGCTACCAATATGCACCAGATGGAAATCACTGACTAACCCATCAGTTGCGCAATACAGCAGCGTTGGAGACGCTATCACGCGGTTTTTCAGTTCCACATTACGCAAGCGAAATGGCGTCAACATCGGGGTGACTTTTTGGTTAGCCACCTGCGTTGGTAAACCCGATTTTTCGGCAAACCAGTTTTCATAATGGGTTAACCAGTTGCTATCACGCACACGTAAATTTTCATGAGAGATGCGCTGAGAACGGGTTAATAAAGAATAAGCAAACTGCTCAGGGTCAAGGTTTTCATAGCGTTGCACGTTTTCAAACCACTCGGTCGAGTTACGCGCCGCATTCTGGATTTTCAGCACTTCGACACTGCGAACTTTTTGGTAGTGCTCAAGCCCCTTGCGCAAATCCCCTTGGGTCTCTTTCAAGCTTTCGCACAGCTCAATCGCATCTTCCAGAGCCAGTTTAGTGCCTGAACCAATAGAGAAGTGGGCGGTATGAGCGGCATCCCCCATCAGCACCACAGGAACTTCCTTGCTGCTTGTTGGCTGTGTCCAGTGCACCCAGTTATCACAAATTACGCGAGGGAAGCGGATCCAAATCGCTGCACCACGTAAGTGCGCTGCATTAGCAATCAGTTTTTCGCCGTCCAGCCACGGGGCGAACAGCTTTTCACAGTAGGCAATCCCATCTTCTTGAGACATTTGGTCAATACCCGCTTTCAGCCAAGTTTCTTCGGTGGTTTCCACGATAAATGTGGATAACCCTTCTTGGAATTGATAAGCGTGAACTTGGAACCAACCGTGTTCATTTTCCGCGAACAAGAAGGTAAATGCGTCGAAAATCTTTTTTGTACCTAACCAAACAAAACGGCAACGACGTTGATCAATATCGGGTTTGAAGATATTTTCATAGCGAGTACGGACTGCGCTGTTGATCCCGTCAGACGCAATCACTAGATCCGCATCATATTGACGTGCAATTTCTTGGTCATCCGCCACTTGGGTCTCAAATACCAATTCCACACCCACTTCAAGGCAGCGATCTTGCAAGATATTGAGAAGCTTTTTACGCCCAATACCAATGAAGCCATGCCCGCCACTACGGTTACAGCTACCTTTAAAATGAATGTCGATATCATCCCAATGGCTAAATTCAGCACTGATCGTTTCTGCTGAGACGGGATCTGCTTTGCGCAAATTACTTAATGTGGCATCAGAAAATACCACGCCCCAACCGAAGGTGTCATAAGGGCGGTTACGTTCAACCACCACCACACGGTTACTTGGGTTTTGCAGTTTCATCAGCAACCCAAAATAAAGCCCAGCGGGACCGCCGCCGATACAAACGATATTCATGGAATTTCTCCTTTATTACGTTGTGCCATTACACCGGTTGCTGCTGGGTTAAGGCGCTATACAGTGCTTCAGGGATTGGAATAGCCTGATGCGTAATCAGTGATGTAGTGACATAAGTTTGCGTCACTTCCATGCGCAACTCGCCATCAAGGCTGATACAGCGTTGACGTAAAGTTAGTGATTTACCGCCTATGCGTTCGACATGCAGCTCAAGCTGAACATCATCTCCCATACGGCTAATCGCTTTAAAATCCGCCTCTAAATGCACCGTGGGCAAACCAAAGCGCTGATCGAGGATGTACCCCGCAAATCCTTCAGGGAGTAATTCATCAAACCAACGCTCAATGAGGTTGTTAAACATCACGAAATATTGCGGGTAAAACACGATCCCAGCGGGATCACACTCTGAAAAATTGATCCGATGGTTTCGAGAAAATGTCAGTAAACTCATGATGCTATCCTTATTCCATCGCCAAACGCTGACGGCATTTTTTCAACTCATTACCATGTTCATCCGCCAGCGCCGCTTCACGTAATTCACGTAAATTAATCGGTGCTAGCTGGCTACCATGACGTTCAACAATCTCCATCAAAACTTGGAAATTGCGCAATCCACGAGCATGGGTGTCGCTATACCCCTTAACCACTCTCTGACATTGCGCAATTTCGGTTGCCAAAGCAGGGTTACTTTTTGCGGCTTGCACGACGGTGGCTAGCCATTTTTCAATGCGATTATTTTCAAGCTGATAACGCAGCGTTGAGCGACGCCCTCTGCGCCATGCGGCTAGCACGTACAACTGTAAGAATCCCCACAAGGAACTGGTAGTGATTGTTCGTCCCCTTTGCGTCAATTTACGAACGGCTTTGTGTACCCAATGTGGTTTCATCAACCAGTTGCCTAAACTTTTGGGAAGCGTTTCGCAAATCTCTTCGATTCTTGGATGCATAAATTCATTGATGTCGAGCAATTGGTTATCTTTCGCTTGGACTTCACTGCGTACTCGGGCAAAACGGCTATCTCGAATTTTTAAGTCCGCGACGCGAATGGTGTCCTCATAAGACATCCATAGCGCTAAGTGGCGCACTAGCGCACGCTGCAAACGCGGATCATCACCGCCTTTTTGCGCAAATAACCCTTGCAGTCGATTGAGGTACGTTTCGGCATACGCAGGGTCTTGATAATCAACCAGTCGGCGAACACCTTCTGTTGCAAGGTAGTGAACATGGTCCGGAAACTGACCTTCAATCCGAGAAAGGAGAGCAGCTACATGTTTGTTTTTTGGCGTTTTTTCTACCGATTTTACGGATTCTGCTTGATAAGCTTCTTCAGGCTGAGCCGCTTTTTCAGCGCCCAATGCAAATGCCCGCAAGCTCGGTTTTACCCCTACGCCACCACGAACGATGGTTTCTTCAAATTGTTCACGGCTAAAGGGCAGTACCCCCGAACCAAACAGTGCACCGAACAATACGGCGCTGATCACGCTGCCACTCTCTTGCGCCGCTTGCGCCATATCAAAATGTACAAACTGACGGGCGGCTTGCCCCGCATGACGGATCAACGCTTGGCTATCCACTCGCCCATCCCCCATAGCCGATTTTTCTGCGATGGAATAAACCCGATGGGTCGAACTAATCAGCGTGGTACGCTCCGCAGTCACAAAACCACGTTGTACAGCGCGCCCAGCCTCCATCAGCTCTGAAGCCAACACCACATCCACATCACCGGGCATTGGCATTAACGCTAAAACAGGTGAAGGCGTTTTCGGGTTATCAGCACCAGGGAATAATTCAACATAATAAATTGTTGCCCCTGTGCGCTGCGCTACTCCCGGCACAGAAGTGGTTTGCGCAAAATAACCGTTATCTTCGCCAAGATTGACAATCCAATCGGCGAGCACGCCACCACCTTCCCCCCCCATCGCGAGGATGGCGATTTTGATCGGCTGCAAAGCCATTAGCGGTTGAGAAGTCATTAACGATTTAGAAGTCATTAAAGATTGAGTCATGTGCCCCCCTAAAAACTCAGTTGTTCACGGCGGCGTGCATCACGACGCTGCAAGAAGCCAATAAACCAGCCGCGAACACGGTGGCGCAGTTTGTCCCAACCATTTGGATTGGTAATAATCTGAGCTTTAAAGAATGAAGGACACAGCACTGCTGCATGGGAGACTTCACCGCACAGCCCACAGCCTACGCAACTATCCATCACTGTCGCGACTGGGTCTGTCCGTAAAGGATCTGGGTTAGGTTTGATTGATAAAGATGGGCAACCCGATAAACGAATACAGGAGTGGTCTCCCGTGCAAGTATCTGAATCAACACCAAAACGTTCACGGACAACTCGCTTTCCTGCTGAAACATCTTCACGGACTTTTTTCTTTTCGCGACGCTGCTTGTTCAACATACATTCGCTTTGCGCAATTAACACTTTAGGGCCGCTTTCTGTCGTCGTCAGTGCCTCACGCAAGGTGTTCGTCATGGCTTTTAAATCGTAGGTACGGGTGATGGTTTTCACCCAGTTCACCCCAACACCTTTAACGGCTTTTTCAATCTCATGGCCAGTACTGCGAGTAGGATTTAGCGCCGTTGACGACAAAATATCTTGTCCACCCGTTGCTGAGGTATAACTGTTATCAACAACAATAGTTAAGTTATCGCTACGGTTAAATACGCTGTTAGCAATACCGCTGGTTAACCCGTTATGCCAAAAACCGCCATCTCCCATCACAGAAATAGCCCGTTTACCCGCTTTCGCATTCAGCGCAGCGGCACCCGCACCACCCAGCCCGTAGCCCATCGTGGTGTTTCCGAGGTTAAATGGCGGCAGAATCGAGAATAAATGGCAGCCAATATCTGCACTCACATGGTGCTCGCCCAGTTCACGCTCAATTAGCTTCATTGCAGTAAAAATCGGACGTTCAGGGCAGCCAGTACAGAACCCTGGTGGACGCGCATGTACCGTTTCATTCAGAGTAGGTTCCGCAGCGTTCACATATTCAGGTAGGTCATCATCGGCTTTCACGGCCGCGACATTAATGGTTGGAATACGAATCTGATTTGCAGCCGCTTTCACTTGTGGCTCGATTTTGCCATAGCGTTCGAAAAACGAGCGCAGCCCCGCCAATACCGTCGCGGTGTTATATTCTCCCGCCATTGGCAGCATATCCTTGCCATGCAACGCCACATCAATATTGCGTTGACGTAAAATGTTCGCCACATTTTGCTCAACAAAGTTGGGTTGCCCTTCCTCTAAAACCAAAATGGCTTTTTTATTGCGGCAAAAGCGTTCAAATTCATCATCAATCAGCGGGTACGCCACATTCATGACATACAACGGGATTTTGCTATTACCAAAAACGTCGGCGAGACCAATCTGGTTTAATGCACGGATCAGTGTGTTGTAGTTGCCACCTTGTAAGGCGATCCCCACATCTTCGGCATCTTCCGCAAAAAATTCGTTGAGTTCACGTTGCTGAATAAATTTGATGGCAGCAGGCCAGCGAGCCTCAATTTTCTCTTTTTCATGTAAAAAACTGGCAGGCGGTAACACGATGCGGCTTACGTCACGAGTTGGGTTTTCTAACGCATCTTTGACCGTAAATTTAGGGTGTTGGTTATCAGAGCATGTGAACTGTCCATGAACATGGCAAGAGCGAATGCGCATTTGCAGCATAACTGGGGTATTACTAGCTTCGGAAAGGTCAAAACCATCTTTAACGGCTTGAACAATACAAGGTAAATTAGGGCGTGGGTCGAGTAGCCACATTTGGGATTTCATAGCAAATGCGTGGCTACGTTCCTGCATGATAGAGGAACCTTCGCCGTAATCTTCACCGACGATAATCAACGCACCACCCAGTACGCCGCCAGAGGCTAAGTTTGCTAATGCATCTGAAGCCACGTTAGTACCAACTGTTGCTTTGAATGTCACTGCGCCACGCAAAGGGTAGTTAACTGATGCAGCTAGTGTTGCAGCCGCAGTAGCTTCACTGGCGCTATTTTCGAAACGAATACCGTAGTCCGATAGGATATCCTGCGCATCTGCCAGCACATCCATCAAGTGGGAAATCGGTGCGCCCTGATAGCCAGCCACATAGGAGACTCCCGATTCGAGTAACGCTTTTGTAACGGCAAGGATCCCTTCACCGCTGAAGACTTCACCTTCACCCTGCCGTAATTTTTGAACTTCTTGAACAAACGAGCGCTCAGCCATTTTAACCTCACCAGTCAACGTCAGCACGTTGTTATCTTTTTTGTGTTTCTTTCTTGTATCTCATTTGTTAAGAAAAGGTCAATCCATGATTAATCATGCATATTATATTTTTGCAGAGAGTGGATAAGGGGTGCATAGAGCGGACAAAATCATTGTAAAATAATGAGAAAATAGAAAAATGAGAGATAGTTGATAAGAAAGTGAGCCAAAGATACTCATGACTAATTTCCCTAATTAATCAACTAATAATCCTAATTACCCCTTACAAATAGAAGGGAATTAGAGTATTCCTCTAATAAAAAATAAAATTCCATAATAGATAACTTTTTGCTTAACTAATAGGTAGATAAATATATAAAACAATATGAATAATCATATATTTAAAACTAAAATCCAATAAAAATAACTTTATTTTTTAGTTTGTTATGGAAATCACAATCAGTGAATTCTCTCTATTTTCTTGCAGTATTCGGATAGTTTTTGCACAAATATGGCTAGGTAAGCAAATTCCTTTATGCTATGTTCGAAGCACAATTGGTTAAAAATTGTTTAATAAAATGTTAATAAAATCGACCCATGTGATGAGTCGAAGATAATAAAAAAATAACAATGAGATATCGGAATATCCCATAGAGACCCTCAAGGATTCTAGCTTATCGCGGCACTCGCTAGTCAACCTATCAAGGGCACAGTGTTTACTTTGGAGGCACCTCCTTATGTTGAGCAATTCATGGCCTTACGCACCTGCACCTCAGATAGAGAACCAACTCTGTTCTTCTGAGCGATTATTATTCAGTTCAGCTGATCCTGAAGAGATCAAATCCATGGTGGGTCGAGTGATGAAGCCCCATCAATTTCAGTTACTTAACCCGCATCAACGTCTTGATGCTCGAATGCATTACATTCCAATGGGGGATATTTCCCTCAGCCGCCTGCGCTATGGGGCAGATGTGGCTATCACTCCCGGGCAATTGGAAGATTTTTTTCTGGTGCAAATGCCATTGTCAGGTAGTGCAATTATCGAAAGCGGCGGGAAAACCTTAGAATCCACACCGCAGATGGCTTCTTTACTTAGCCCAGAAGAGTCTACGGTGATGCGATGGAATGGTGATAATGACCAATTTATGCTGCGAATTTCTCGTTCTTTATTAGAGCGTACATTGGTTGGGCAGCTTGGACATACCTTAGAGAAACCGTTAGTTTTTGAATTAGGGTTTGCTTGGCAGTCTTGCATTGCATGGCGTACGTTGATGAATTATTTGGTTGAGTGCGCAACGCGTACGCCTGATTTACTACAACATAAACTGATAACCACCCAAGTGGAGCAATTGGTTTCTGTCACCCTACTTTCCACCCACCAGCATAATTATTTAGAAAATTCCGGTATGCGCCGAGCCACTATTCGTCCGCGTCATGTACGCCGTGTGCAAGAGTATCTCGAAGCACACGCCCACGAGCCAATTACCGTTGAACAACTCGCCCATATTGCTGGCGTCAGTTTGCGCAGCTTATATGCCGGTTTTAAAGAGTTTTTAGATATTAGTCCGATGCAATATTTACGTGATTTACGTATGGAGCGAGTTAGAGCCGAATTGATGTCTGGGGAAGCCACCAGCGTGACTGGCGTAGCATTGCGTTGGGGGTTCGCCCATATGGGACGGTTTAGCGCAGAATATAAGCAACGCTATGGAGAGAGTCCAAGCCAAAGTATGAAAAAAGCGTAAATTCATGTAGTAAAACCAGTCTAGATAAAAATGACCGTATGGCTGATTAGCGAGTTGTACGGTCATTTTTTCATATATGGAAGACTCGACTATCACCTGAAAATGAAAATAGGTAATAGGAATTATGTACTTCAATATCAGCAGCCTTTCGGCTGCCAATATTGAAGAGGAAGGAATTAAAACGGAATAGACGCTTTGAGGTAAATTTGTGAACCTTCTGGACGATTTTTCACAGAGAAATCCTTCTCCCACTTCGCCGTAAATAGCCAACCTTGTGGGTTTGCATAACGGATTGAAGGACCTACCGCGAAAGCTTGAGCCTTACCTTGTGCTGAATTTGGGCCGCTGTCATTGGTGGTTTGCATAAATCCATATCCCCCAATCCCTGCTACCCAGCCATTACCAAAGCCCCAGCCTAATGCATAATCGGCGTGGAATGCTTGCCCTGAACGTGTGTCCGTATCATTGTTGCGGAAATTAAAGTCATACATCATTTTTAAATCCGCATTCACCCCGACAGGTGGAATGTAGCTGATTGCCCACACCGGCTGTAATACCCAGTAATTTTTCCCTAAACTTGATGGGTCAGTTTTACTGTATTTTCCGGTTGGCGCGTAAGCATCCAGCCCTAAGACATAATGCAAGTCAGCGGAAGGATGGAAACCGAGTGCGGGACCAAAAGTAATATCCCCGAGTCCACGACTGGTTTCTTTATTCCCCGCCGCCTTCGCCGTCACATCCAACAAAGGAAGGATGGTATGAAACGCTAAATCGCCACCAAACACTTTTTGGTCAGTTACCCAGATAAAACGTGGTGCGAGTACGTTCACATTCACACTAAAACCGGGGATTGGAATTTTATCACCTTTGTTGTCACGAACACTGTCATAGTGGGCATTTCCACCATAGACCAGCACATGGACACCTTGCGGTGGCAATGCGCCAGACATAAAGTTTTCTAGCCCATCAGGGTAGATCCCAAGACCGCCCCCTTCTGTTGCGACAGCACCAAATGACAGTGCACCCAAGCACGAGCCGACGAGCAGCTTATTCACCATTTCTTTATTCATCATTTACCTGCCGCTGTAGTGGTTTTATGATATTTTTTATATGTTTACTTTTGTGTTTGCCGTGTTTTTATGATCGACATGTGTTTATGATCGATATGTTTGTCTTGCCTAGAATTGATTCAAGCCCATTCTCTATTACCGCTTTTTCTTCGCTGCTAATTTCTCAGCAACTAAATACCCAGAGCCCCCGCCAAGACCAGGGCCCGGATGGGTTGATGCTCCAATATGGAACAGATTTTTGACTGCCGTTTGGTGTGCTTTGGTCTGCCCTGAAGCGGCAAACGGTCGCAACCAAAAGAATTGATCTGGCGAACAGGTTCCTGAATACGGATCCCCCCCCACCAGATTGCAGTTATAACGTTCGAGATCGGCGGGGGAAATCGCCTTGCGGCCGACGATCAAATCAGACACACCGGGCATCACCATTTCCAAACGCTGCTGAATGCGATCGGCAACGGCTTCACGCACCTCATCATTCCAGCGTCCATCTTCAGGGATCGCAATTTCTCCCGCCGCATCCCCTTTAAGATGGCGAGGTAATTCTTGCATTTGGATCCACAAGATCCACCCGCCTTCAGGAGCACGGCTTGGGTCTAATGTGGTAGGTTGACCGATCCCAAACGTCGGGCGATCCGGCAGATAGCCATTATTGGCTTGGGTGACGGACAAGCACACTTGCTCCATGCTCTCTGTGAAATGAACCAGTGGCACATTGAGTAATTCAGGGTTGCACCATGGCGGCGGCGCGCTTAGCGCAAAGTGGATTTGCATTCCACCACGACCATAACGATAGCCTTTCGCCCGCTGCTTCACTTGTGGCGAAACCTCATCGAGCAAACCGCCATATAGCTGGGTTGGCGTCACATTGCACACCACACTTTCACTCGCGGGAATAAATTGCCCATTCACACGAACCCCTGTGGCACGGCTATTTTTACCGCTACCCTGTGTGATGATCTTCTCCACATGGGCGTTGGTACGTAACTCGCCACCATGTTGTTCAATCACTTTGGTGAACGCGTCAACAATCCGGTAGCTGCCGCCTTTGACAACGGGCATTCCACCCGCCACAACTGCGGCAAACGTCAGTTTACCAATCAGCGCCGAGCTGGCTTCATCAGGCCCTAACCCTGTATGCAGCACCCACGGCGCCATCAGTGCACGGCTAAAGTCATGCTGTAATTCTCGTTCAGACCAGCGACGAAAACTTTCCACGCCGGATTTAGCGAAATCCAGCAAGCCATCAACGCCGCGTTTGCGCCACTCGGAAAACAGTAACTTGAACATGCTACCGCTGTAGGGATTTTGCCCTAATAGACCAAATGTCAGTGCGGCATCTTCGCTAAACAGTTTTTCGGCCATTTGACGAAATGCTAAACCGTCACCGGGGGCGAGAGCATCCAGCTGTTTGGCGGCCTCCGCAATATCCCGCTTTAATGCCACAGATTTGCCATCAGGTTGCACCAATCCAGTGGAATAGTCGCATTGAGCGAATTCCAAACCCTGTTTTTGAAGCAATGGCGCTAACTCTTGGTAACCAGGGCTACCAACGAACAATGAATACCAGCAAGAAAGTAGGTCGTGAGTGTAGCCGTCAAATAACGCTTCGGTACGAATACAACCGCCAAGGCGATCGTTACGTTCTAGAACCAAGACCGATTTCCCACGCACCGCCAATAAGGCGGCGCACATCAGCGAGTTCATCCCGCTGCCGACCACGATCACTTGGGGGTTGGATAAGGTCGCCATACCTCACCCCACCAGCGCAAGCACGCGTAATGGGCTGCCCGAACCGCCTTCAATTTTCAGGGGCGCTGCGACGATCACCACTCCAGTAGCCGGTAGTTGGTCGAGATTTTTCAAGCATTGCAGACCGTATTTATTGTTGCCGTGCATTAGTGTGTGGCACGGGTACGGCACAGGCCAGCTGTAAGATTGCCCTGCATCTGTATTGATGGTTTCAACCCCAAAGCCTTTAACGTCACGTTGGTGGATAAGCCATTCAACCGCTTCTTGAGAAGGCCCTGGCGTATGAGCACCATCTTCGCGCATATTCACATACGCTTCTGGATTATCAGACTTTTTCGACCAATCTGTTCGCAGTAAAACCCATGCGGCTTTTGGAATTTTGCCGTGTTTCTCTTCCCATTTTTGTAGGAAATCGACGGTTAAGATCCAATCGGGGTTTTGAGCCACTTCTTTGCTAGCATCAACAACGACCGCTGGGGCAATAAAGTGGTGGAGCGGGATAGTATCAACGGTGTTTTTTGGCTGATCTTTACCGCTGATCCAGTGAACGGGAGCGTCAAAGTGGGTACCCGTGTGTTCGCCACAGCTAAAATTATTCCAATACCAAGCGGGGCCATTTTCATCATAACGGGAGATTTGCTCCATTTTGAATGACCACACTTGCCCAAACTCAGCTGGCAGTTGCAATGCTGGAAATGAAGGCGATAAGGTTTGTGTCAGGTCGATAATCTGAATATTGCCTTTTTGTAACTCGCTGGCAAATGACATCAAAGTTTGCTGTTCCATACTATCTCCTGCGCCTATTGCGCTTCATGTAGGGCGGTAAATGTGCCGCTGTGGAAAACTAAAGGCTTACCCGTTTCACTACCAATACGGCGCACATGCCCCACCATCAATAAGTGATCGCCAATATGATCCTGCTTGTGGTTTTCACACACTAACGTCACGATCGCGCCGTGTAAGGCGGGGATCCCTTCTGGCGTGATGTGCACGGCGACATCTTCGAATTTATTTTCAACTCGAGGGTTAGCAAAACGCATCGCCAACTCTTGGTGATCTTTGCCTAAGATATTGATCGTGAAATGTTGGCAATCACGAAATACCGCGAGGTTGGGTGAATGATTCACTAAGCTCCACAGTACCAAAGGCGGATCTAACGACAGTGATGCGAATGAATTGATGGTCAATCCAACGTCACGTCCATCAGGGGTGCGAGTGGTCACAACCGCTACCCCTGTGGGGTAGCAGCCTAGTAAATTGCGTAAGGTTTTCGATTCAAACTCGGTATGACCCCATTCGCTGTCGCACATAAGCGTGTCCTCTGCAATCATCGACATACTGATTTCTCCTACGAAGCGCGAACTTCTTCTTGCATCAGCGATTGAATATACGCATCGCAGGCATGGGCATCGTGCCACCATGGTGCAAGAACCGGTGGATAGTTAAAGGCATTCGCGATGGTGTGCGCTAAGGTTGGCAGCTGTTGCGCTGCGCCTAATGCATTAAGAACATGTGGCTGTGGCGGTGCTAATAGAGCGTTAGTCCACTCCACAACATGGCGACCGTATTTCCAGAATTGTTCAAATGTCTCATTCATCCATTCCGCGGTATACGGCTTGTCGCCACGGGCTAAAATGGCATCGTAATAGACTTTGCTGGCTTTCGTGGCGTTATTCGATCCTTGCCCAGTGAGAGGATCGTTGGTGACTAATGCATCCCCTAAACCGAAGACAATTTTGCCTGATGGTAAAGTGAGAACTGGCTTACGGACTGTTGGGGCAAAGCGCCCTGCCAAAATGCCGTTTTCGTCTGTTAACTCCACATGGCGGCAGCGCTCTGCTTCCCACGGTAAATAGGTATCGATGATTTTTTTGCTGTAGGCCAAATGCTCTTGTGGCGTACGCGCTTCTCCCCATTGATCCATCGGCCCACCTGGCACACCTTCAAAAACCATGATGTGGCAGTCGCCGCTGTTGGTAAGGGATGGGAACACAAAATATTCCCCCACACCCGGTATTAGGTTGAAGGAGACTTGTGAAAACTCAGGGGTTGGCAGCATGCCGTGAACGTACGTGAGCGCTAACGCACGCTGAGGTTTATCATACGGAGAACGAATAGGGTCACGTTCTAGCAGCTTAACAATTTCCCCTTTTCCTCCCGCTAAAATCACTAAATCGTGAGTTTCAGCGAGTTTTTCTAACTCTGCGACGCCCACATCTTCAATCATCAAGTTGCCACCGCGAGCGGCAAATAACTCCAGCCAGTAAGGCATTTTGATACGCTGGTCAACGGCTTGAGCGTAATTATCGATACGTGAGCGCCAGCTAATGGCTTTTTCACCCGCTTTTTCAGGATGCGGGACAGTAAAACCAATACCTTCTACTGGCGGACATTTGTCTTCCCAGAAGTTGATCCCTAAATCACGCTCAAATTGCAGCGAAATATCGAACATACATTGGCTAGACATTACACGGCCATTTTTCACATCATCTGGGGTACGGTTGGTGGCAACCGTCACGTCATAACCTTTGTCCAGCAGCCCTAATGCCAATGGCATACCCGCCTGACCACCACCTACGATTGCAATACGACGCATAGTGAATTCCTCGATAAAATTAAAATCAGGGTGTCTTATTCAGCAAGACGGGGAATGGCGGGTTTCGCCTGTTCAGGTCCCATGGCGGAGTATCCACCATCGACCGCGTAATCTGCGCCAGTGACAAAACTCGCCAGCTCAGACAGTAGAAATGCCACAACTTGAGCCACCTCTTCAGGGTCGCCAACACGTTGTAAAAGATGATAATCCGCCGCGACGCGGTCGGTTTTTTGGCGGTCGCCGCCGGTTAATTCGTCCATCACCCGAGACCATGTCCAACCGGGGGAAACAGAATTGACGCGAATACCGTCGGGAGCATAATCCATCGCTTGGCTACGCGTCACTTCTAGCATGGCGGCTTTCGATGCGGGATAGAGCCAGCGACCTGTTTGCGCCACCGAAGAGGAGATACTGGTGAAGTTTACAATTGCCCCTTTACCTGCTTTGGCTAAATGGGGCTTGGCAAATTGCGCAGCCATCACGGCGCTCACCACGTTGATATTTAATGCCGTTAGCCAGTCTGGACGTGAAGAGGCTTGGCCGTCATCCAGATAGGTTGCGGCCAAATTAACCAAAAAATCGAGTTGACCATATTTTTGCGCAACGCGATCAATGCCTTGCTTTAATTGTTGGTCATCGGTGATATCCACGGGCAGAAAGTCAATATTGGGCTCCGATTGCGCCACATTTTCCCCATTGGTTTTGTCGATATCAAAAATGGTGACTTTGACCCCATAGGAACATAAGATTTTTGCCACGGTTGCGCCGATTTTGGTTGCACCACCCGTCACGATGGCAATTTTGTTGTTCAGACCTTTCATCACTGTGCCCTCTTCGCTCTCATTCGTTCACAAAAAATTAACATGACGAATCATTACGCAAAAAAGGCAAAAATCGGTAGCCCATATGCGCAAAGATTATCCACACAGCGCGGCTATTTAGTTAATAACATGATGATAATAATGGATAAATAGCCACATTTTGCAGTGGCTATCCAGATAGTGAAAAGTGTGATTTAAGGACGTTCGAGGATTTGGGCGCCGGAGCCTTGGTTGCCTAAGATATCTTCAGGGTTGCGCAAAGGGCAATCTTTGAGAGACAAACAACCACAACCAATACAGTGATCCAACTCATTGCGCAATCGAGTTAACTGCTTGATTCGTCTATCTAATGAACTTTTCCACTCCGTTGACATCCCTTTCCATTCTTCCGCCGTCAATTTGCTGTTTGCCGGAAACTGGCCAAGTGCATCTTGGATCTCTTTGAGGGGAATACCGGTACTTTGTGCCACTTTGATAATGGCAATGTAGCGTAAAACCACCGGTGGAAAACGCCGCTGATTTCCTTGTGTTCGGGTACTTTGAATCAGCCCTTTCGCTTCATAAAAATGCACTGTAGAGACCGGAACGCCTGCACGTTTCGCCACTTCCCCTACCGTCAGGGTCCGTGAAAAATCTACCTTTTCAGCGGCAATTTCCCGCGTTTTTATCGTATTCATGGTTTTGCCCACCATTTTTGCTCACCCCCTATTGACCTCAACTTAACTTAAGGTTTTATAGTGCCAGCCTCTTTAATTGTCAATTTAAGATGCCAATGATAATGAATAAAAAAACGCTAACGTTGCTATGTGCAGGGCTTCTTTCCGTAGGTGGCGGAGCCGCCATTTACTCGACTTACGCCAGCTCAGACGATTACCCTCGCCGCAGTGTATGCGCCGATTGGCTTAATGTCTGGATTAACAGGGGCATTGTTTAAAGAGTTTGCGCTCACGTTGGCGGGCGCGGTGATTGTATCTGGCATCGTGGCGTTAACCCTCTCCCCTGTCATGAGTTCGTTTATGTTGAACTCGATACAGAATGAAGGGCGTATGGCACGAATGGCAGAAACCTTCTTCGAGACCCTTGCCCATTACTATACAGCGGTACTGAATTTCTCATTGAAGAACCGCTGGATCACTGGAATTTTGGCTGTTGGTGTCGTGATCAGCCTGCCGATGTTGTATCAATCCGCACCGCGAGAGCTGGCACCAGTTGAAGACCAATCTAGCGTCTTAACCGCGATTAAGTCTCCGCAACATGCCAACCTTGAGTATGTGGAGCGTTTCTCCCGTAAATTACACGATGTGTTTATGGAGCTGCCCGAAACCGAAAGTACGTGGATTATTAACGGCACCGATGGCCCTTCCGCCAGCTTCGGGGGGACAAACTTAACGTCTTGGGAGCAACGAGAGCGCCCTGCATCGATGATCCAATCGGATTTACAAAATCGCGTTGGCGATGTGGAAGGTAACAGTATCTTTGTATTTCAGTTACCTGCATTACCGGGTTCGACGGGCGGTTTGCCTATTCAGATGGTACTAAAAAGCCCGCAAGATTATCCGGTGTTATATCGCACCATGGAAGAGATCAAACAGCAAGCTCGTGAAAGCGGCCTGTTTATGGTGGTAGATAGCGACCTCGACTACAACAACCCTGTGGTTGAAGTTCGCATTAATCGTTCGAAAGCTAATAGTTTAGGCATTCGTATGCAGGATATTGGTGAGTCCCTAACGCTGCTGGTGGGTGAGAATTATATCAACCGCTTTGGCATGGATGGGCACTCTTACGATGTGATCCCACAAAGCCTACGCAGCCAGCGACTGACGCCTGAAGCGTTATCCCGCCATTATGTTAAGTCCGAAGATGGCAGCATGATCCCGCTGTCGATGGTGGTGGATATTTCAACACAAGTAGAGCCGAATAAACTGTCTCAGTTTAATCAGCAAAATGCCGCTATTTTCCAAGCGATCCCTGCACCGGGCGTTACCTTAGGGCAAGCGGTGGCGTATCTCGATGAGATAGCCAGCGAGCTGCCAGCCGGTTTTAGCCATGATTGGCAATCCGATTCACGCCAATATAAACAAGAAGGAAACACCCTCGCCTTCGCGTTTATGGCGGCGCTGATCATCATCTATTTAGTGCTCGCGGCTCAGTATGAAAGTTTAGTGGATCCGTTGATTATCTTAATTACCGTTCCGCTGTCTATCTGTGGTGCCTTGATCCCGCTGGCGCTGGGTTATGCCACCCTCAATATTTATACCCAAATTGGCTTAGTCACTTTAATCGGGCTTATCAGTAAACACGGGATCTTAATGGTTGAATTCGCCAATGAGCTACAAGCTAACGAGGGGTTAGATAAACGCCATGCCATCTTAAAAGCAGCACAGATCCGTTTACGCCCAATTTTGATGACGACGGCAGCAATGGTTATTGGTTTAGTTCCCCTTCTGTTCGCAACTGGCGCCGGAGCAAATAGCCGCTTTGGGCTGGGTCTGGTGATTGTCACAGGCATGCTGGTGGGGACGCTATTTACCCTGTTTGTGTTGCCAACTATCTATTCCGTGCTCGCACGTAATCACAGCGCGACAGCGTTAACCCCAAGACGTTATGAGCTGGCTGAAGCTAACCGTTTAATTAAGCACTCTGAGGAGACGGCACCATGAATTTATCATCGTTAAACCATCTTTCGCTTGTTCCCGCTCGCAAGGAAAAGCGAACAGTTCACGACAGCAAATCAACGGATTTTTCGACCAATCCTATGAGCAACAGTGTGGCAATGATGATGATTTATCATCCTTATCCATCAAGGAACACGCACTCCGACGTCACGAACCGATGGCGTAAATAGTGTTCTTAGCCATGTTTTAATCAATAGAAAAAAAGAGCCGCATACTTTCGTAGTGCGGCTCTTTTTCAATAGGTTCTCAAGAATAGATCATCAGGCTATTAATTTACTGACCTTCATAGAAAGCCATCACCAACTTACCTTCTTTAATAATGATTGGCGTACCTGGTAAAGCATCAATGACTTCATTTTGTGAAGCATCAACCACCACCGCGACGTTGCGGTTATTTTGACTCGCCAGCAAGCTTGGTAGCTGCTCTAAACGGTAAAAACGGTTTTCTGCATCAGGGTAATTCAATCCGTAGCCTAGCTCACCCGTTTGATACAACATGGTAATGTCATCGCGTTTTAGTACCCAAGCCAACGCAGTGCCTAATCCCACATTATTGGTTAAGAGTATCGCGCGGTTTTGTAGCTGATCTTGGTATTTAGTTAGCACGCCTTGCGGGGTGTTATTGCTCTCAATGTATTTAGGGATCACATGCCCAATACTGAGGCTGAGTACTAACGTACAGGCAGCGGCCAATGACCAGAATTTACGGTTAAATGACACCACACCCATCACAGCCCAAAATAGAAATGCCCCTGCGGCAATCCACATTTTGTAGCTTTCATCCCCTTGATATAAATTCATTTTAGGGAAGTAAGGTGAGGCAATAAATGCCCCTGCCGCCGCGACACCCAGCGTAATGTTTATCAGCGCATTCAGACGAATGGTAGCCACTTTATTCTGGGTTAAAACCTGCTGCAAATAAGATGCCATCAAAATCGCGATAGGTGCGATGCACGGCAGAATATAGGTGAGTAGCTTCCCTTTAGTGACACTAAAAAATAGGAAAGGTAGCACCGCCCACAATAAGAAATAAAGGTTCATGCCTCTCGCGCGGACTGCGTGTGCAAGGGATGAAAAGAGGTATCCGAGCCACGGAAGCACTGCCGCCAATAAAATCGGCATATAGAACCAGAACGGAGATTTGTTTTGTGCGTTATCCGCCATAAAACGCTGAATATGCTCAACCCAGAAAAAGTAGCTCCAGAAATCTGGCTCTAGGCTGGCAATCGTGAGCGCCCACGGTAAGCAAACTAACACAGCGACAAGAATCGAAATTAATGCGTACAGGCAGACGTCTTTGAGCTTTTTGAAGTAAATTGCGCTAACGGAACACACTAAAACAGGAAGCACTAAGACTAAAAAGCCTTTTGTCATGACCCCTAAGCCGCATGCCACGCCAATCAAAATATAGGCATACAATTTATGAGCGCGTTGTGTCGTGGTTATCCCCCATTGGAAAAAGAAGATAATCATCGTAATAAAAGCGGTCACAATTGGGTCAAGGATATTGTAAGTCCCAATGGTCAAAATCATAAACATGGAAAGATAAATAAGCACCGCATTAAACGCGAGGTCTTTATTTTTCCATGCCATCTTTGCGCTGAGATAAACAAATAACCCGCTGATCAGGGTGCTAAACACCACGCCTAATCGAACCGAGACATTGTTTTCACCAAATAACATTTGGAAGAAAGAACCGACCCAATAACCAAAAATCGGTTTTTCAAAATAGCGGATACCGAGCAGCTCAGGTACACTCCAATGGCTACTTAATATCAGCTCACGGCTGATTTCTGCATAGCGTAGCTCATCGGGCTGCCATAGCATTCGCCCATTGAGAGGAAGAAAATAGGTTATGAGTACAAAACCGAATAATAGGCACCACTTAAAGTAGGCAACTTTATTATTTGCCATCATCATTTAATCTCAACCATTATTGTCATAAATATTTAATAATTATTATGTTCGCCGAAGCTTCAGGCGCTTTTGATTAATCAAATCAGGGTTCTATTATCGTTAGTTCGACTAAACCCAGTATAAACCAATAAACATTTTCGTATTTCATACGCCCATATGAGATAAACAATCAATAAATGAATATTTTATTTCAACATTAAGATAACAGGATGAGCTGCTTGTTAAGACTCGATTAAAAAACAATAGTTCAGCAATTTCCATTTATTTTTAACAGAATGAAAAATAAATTAAAAAACAGTGCTGATTACGAATAGTTATTAATTCTAGAAAGAAGAGTAAACCCCAACAGTTAATCACGCAGGAAACAATAAAGGCAGTTATTGCAATATATTCTTCACAATAACCACCTTTATTTATCGGTCGCTGCTTAACAAGATTTACTTAGCTGCATCCAAGGCTTGGATTAAGTCAGCAAGAATGTCATCGATATGCTCAATACCAATGGATAAACGGATCATATCGCGCGATACCCCTGCACGAGCTAGCTCCGCATCATTTAATTGACGATGGGTGGTAGATGCAGGATGGCACGCTAATGATTTTGCATCTCCAATATTGACCAAACGAACAATCAGGTTCAGTGCGTCAATAAAACGCGCACCGGCTTCCTGCCCGCCTTTGATCCCAAAAGACATGATACTGGCAGGTTTGCCTTGCATATATTTTTGCGCAAGTGCGTGCTCAGGGTTGCTTGGCAGACCCGCATATTTTACCCATGTCACTTGAGGATGGTTTTCAAGGAATTGAGCCACTTTCAATGCGTTTTCAGTATGGCGTTCCATTCTTAATGCGAGTGTTTCCAGACCTTGTAAGATCAAGAAGGCGTTAAATGGCGATAGTGCTGCTCCCGTCCCACGCAGCGGTGCTACGCGGCAACGGGCAATAAAAGCCGCCGCGCCGAAGTGCTCAGTATAACTGACGCCGTGATAGGCGATATCCGGCTCAACCAGCAGAGAAAAACGCTCTGCGTGCTCCGCCCACGGGAATTTACCTGAATCAATCACCATTCCGCCGATTGAGGTGCCGTGACCACCAATATATTTAGTTAACGAGTGCACCACGATGTCCGCACCGTGTTCAAATGGGCGACATAAATACGGGGTTGCTACGGTATTGTCGACAATCAGAGGTACGCCATGGCGATGCGCAACCTCTGCCAGCGCCACAAGGTCAACAATAAAGCCCGCAGGGTTAGAGATAGATTCACAGAAAACGGCTTTTGTTTTCTCATCAATCAGGGCTTCTAGTGCAGTTAAATCATCGTGTTCAGCAAAACGGGTTTCGATACCAAGGCGCGGCAGAGTATGCGCCAGTAAGTTATACGTACCGCCATACAGTTTTGCCACCGAAACAATGTTATCGCCGACTTGGGCAATAGTTTGAATTGCATAGGTGATAGCCGCCATACCCGAAGCCACCGCCAGCCCGGCAATACCGCCTTCAAGAGCAGCAACGCGCTTTTCTAGCACATCGTTGGTCGGGTTCATAATGCGGGTATAGATATTACCTGCAACTTTTAAGTCGAACAGATCCGCGCCGTGTTGTGTATCGTCAAATGCATAAGAGGTGGTTTGATAAATAGGCACCGCGACAGACTTGGTTGTAGGGTCTGGAGAATAGCCTGCGTGGATTGATAATGTTTCTAATTTCATTGCGTTATCCTTGTTATACCCGCACTGCCAATTGAATGGGTTCTTGTTTTTATTTCACGGTAATCCTTTCCAATATCCCCCAAGTAGATCCCTCACACAACCATCTAGACTTGAAATAATTTCATCTATAGTTATTCACAAAATAAATAAGCCCACTTTAGAAACAAAAAAACCCATATTGCCGAAGCAATATGGGTCAGACCATTGACAAAACCATCGGGTTTGGAAATGGTTCTTTTGGGTTGTAAAATTAACAAGAAAAATCAATTTATTGATTTTCGCCTGATAACACAAAGAGGGAAAAACCACGCTTTTATCCCTCTTTGTCATCAACCTTCCCATATTGCCGAAGCAATATGGGTCTCGGTACAACTGAATTTAATTACGCGAACGCGCCATAAATCACAGAGGTAATTGATGCTAAACCGCATAGCAGCGTAAAGATTTGCGCTGGCTTAGAGGTACTGAACGGCTTCATTGCAGGAACAATACGCATCGCCACAACGGGTAGGATGAACAGGATTGCCGCAATCATTGGGGCACCCATGGTTTCAATCATGCCTAAGATACTTGGGTTGATAATCGCGACGATCCACGTGGTGATCACGATGAACAGTAAAGAGATTAATTCAATTTTCTTCACTGAAACTGAAGAGCGTGATTTCACTAATCCAACCAGACCTTCGTGCGCACCTAAGAAGTGACCAAAGTAACTAGAAACGATAGCGGCGAATGCCACGATAGGCCCCAAGTAAGACAGGATTGGTGATGGGTTAATGTTCGCAATATGGGATAACACGCTGATGTTTTCTTTCTTCGCGATTTCTAACTCAGCTGGGCTCAGTGACAGTACTACAGAGAATACGAAGAACATCACGAAGCCAGTTAGCATAAACGCTGCACCGCCAGTGATCATGTCAGTTTTAATCACGGCTTGGTCACCAAATTGCTGACGTTGGTCTTTTGCAAATTGGCTGATGATTGGGCTGTGGTTAAAAGAGAATACGATGATAGGAATTGCCATCCAGACAACAATCGGCATTGTGCTCCAATCTGGTGCGACTTCTAACATCGACGTATTCCACTCAGGGATCAGGTACAGAGACAATGCTAATAAGATGAAGACTAATGGATAAACCATCATAGAAGTGAGTTTCAGCATTAAATCACGACCGAATACCACACCTGCGGTCATTGCTGCAATTAACACACCTGACAGTAACCAACGTGGCAGTGGGTCCATACCAATTTGGTTAATTAAGAATGAGTCTACGGTGTTGGTGATACCCACGCCGTAAATTAATACGATTGGATAAATCGCAAAGAAATAAGCAAAAGTGATGATATTCGCACCTGTTTTACCGAAATGTTCTTCCACAGTATCGGTGATATCAGCATCGTGTTTCTTAGCCGATAAAACAAAACGCGCTAACCCTTTATGAGCTAACCAAATCATTGGTGTTGCAATTAAAGCTAATACAACTAATGGCCAGAAACCACCCGCGCCAGCTTTAATTGGCAGAAAAAGAACCCCCGCACCAACGGCGGTACCAAAAAGAGATAATACCCAAGTGAAGTCTTTATACGTCCACTTACTGACAGGTTTGTCTGTCGTGTTTACTGCGTTTTTTATTGTGCTCATACCGTCACTTCATCGTTTTAAAATGGATAAAAAAAGATGCGCGAATTTTGCATTAAATGCGTTAGAGCAACTAGCTTATTTTGATTAATCTTTCTGGCTTTTTGGTGTAGATCTCATATCTGAATCTAAAAAAATGACAATTTGTTAATAATCGCAAATAAATTTTTATCATTTGATTGAAAATACCCAAACACCACATCAAAAAAGCGTAGAGTTTTTTCTTTTAAACCGAAGTATTAACCGAAATAAATATCGATAAAAAATGGCTAGAATAATTTCTAGCCATTTTGGATGGAGAAATACCTATTTTGTTACAAATAAACAGGCACTAAAATCTCGGTAGCAATCACAACAACGATAAGCCCAACTAATACGGGAACCGAGGTTCTTTTCACCACTTCAAACGGTGAAATCTTCGCCATCCCTGATACCGCAACTACCACCCCAGAAACCGGTGATAATGTACGACCTAAGTTAGATGCCTGTAACATTGGGATGACAAGGTAAGCTGGGTTGACGCCCATTTGCTTCGCTAAATGAGGGATCAATTCAACGAATGCGTAGAATGGTGCGTTACCAGAACCTGTCGTCATCGCCGCTAACATGGTGATCACCACCAGCGCAATCATCATCACAATCGCGCCTGAACCAAAGGATTGTGCTAAGTCTATCAAACCTTTAATAAAGCCGATGGTGCTTAGACCCTGTGCGAAGACGCCGGCTGCCACTAACAGCATCACGACGGTTGCAAACGCATCCGCCATACCTCTATAGCAAACTTCTAATCCGCCATAGACATGTTTTGCACTGAAGCTACGAATAAATTCAATGATTGCAGCCATAATAATACAGCCAACAATAATGGTGACGATATGCAGTTCAGGTGCCCATTTACCATCAAACACTAATACACCGATGATTGGGGTAAACGGTAAAATCGCGTAGAAACCCGGTGCGTGGGTTTTGATTTCATTCACATCCAGCATTTCGGTTTTAACGTGCTCTTTTCTATCCAGAAAACGCTGCCAGAAGAAGTGAGCCACTGACATCGCAACAATTGCAGCGATGGAGATAGGCAGTGTGGTTTTGAATGCGAAATCAATCAGAGGCATTTCCGCTGCTTTCGCCGCTAAGATAACGTCTCCAGACGTTGGTGCCAGAATGATAGCGGCAGGTGACGCACAAATAGCCGCCGCTGCACCGCGGCTGATCCCGACGTTAACCATCACAGGGAACAGAGTTGCCATCAATAACACCCCTAAACCTGTTGCCGATGAAACTGCCAGTGACATCAAGCAAGCAACAATATACGCCGCAACCATCAATAAGTATGGGGAGTTGATCATTTTCAATGGCTTGGAGGCAATTTTAACCACCACGTCATTCGCACCAATGTGAGTCATATAAGACGCAAACCCACATAGCACCATGATCATCATACCGAGGTCACCACCTCGGCTCATTAATAAGAACTTGATGTATTCCAGAATATCAGTAACGCGCCATCCCGTTGCTTTCACTGATTCTGGTAAAATACTTTTACCCATTAACGCGGTAATAATCAGGAGTAAAATACCCCCCGTCATTAATACCCCTGTTGCAGAGTAACCCTTTATTATATAGCGCCCAACTCCAACGGCGACCAATACGCCTATTAAGAGCTCAATCATGTGTTTCTCCTGCCCGTCTCATTTTGTAATTATTGGAGGTACTCTGCCTAAAAAAAAAAGCGAAATACACTGATAATGATCATAGTAGACAATATTTTTAATCTAGAAATAGATAAAAACACAAGTCAAAAAAATATTATTTTTTGACTAAGCAAAAGAAATGAAATTCAGGGGCGTTAATCATTTAAACTAAAGTCAAATAATAGTCATTTGAACGACATTAAATGGCGTGATTATTTACATAATGACAATCATAAATAATGTAGGATTAACTGCAAAAATTAGCGTGAAAATAACTCAAATATCATATCGCCAAAAAAACCACGGTATTGCAGATAACGAATTTGTTTGCCTTTCTCTTTAAAGTCAGTTGGGATTTCATCACCAAATTTTTTACTGCGCACCTCAGATGCCTTTTCAAACCAATCCACATCAAGCTCGGCAAAATGATGTTCGACTAATGTCTCGGCAAATCCTTTTTGGCGCATTTCTTGTTTGATCCGCAAAGGTCCATAACCTTTACGCGCATACCCCTGCAATAACAGCGACACCACGCGGTCATCATCCAGAAAATGCTGCTCACTCAGTTTGTCTAACACCCCTTCAATCAACTGCTCATCGATAATACCTTCATTTGTCTCATACATACGGCGCTTCATACGGGCAAATAACTCCGCTTTGCCATAATCGCGTCTGGAAAGTAAAAATAGGGCGTATTGGTACAGTTCAGGTTGGGTCATTGTCACATTTAGCTCATTAAAAAGGGCACTGAATTCAGTGCCCTCAGACCATTGACAAACCCATCAGGTTTGGAAATGGCTCTTTTGGGTTGTAAAATTAACAAGGAAAATCAATTTATTGATTTTCGGCTGATAACACAAAGCAGGAAAAACAACGCTTTTATCCTGCTTTGTCATCAACCTCAGGGCACTGAATTCAGTGCCCTATTCGCATTAGTCAATC
The DNA here is from genome assembly GCF_009706275.1 of Providencia sp. wls1943. NCBI lineage: Bacteria > Pseudomonadati > Pseudomonadota > Gammaproteobacteria > Enterobacterales > Morganellaceae > Providencia > Providencia sp. wls1943. Next base: position 54,870 of record NZ_WLTU01000009.1, on the reverse strand, counting down.
AAGATAGATTAATGCACTTGAGCACCACTAAGAAGTTTATAGATTGTATCAGGAGTATAGCTACCGTCCTGATAATAAATAGTCCAATCCGTGATATGGTCACGCGTTAGAGGATAAACGCCTCCCTCTTCCATGGTTTCTACGTAAAATGGGTGGTTAATCAAGCGGCCTTCAAATTGGTCACCGTTCCATGTCAATGGCTCAAACCACATATGTTCGTGTCCCTCGTCGCCATCTTCATCTTGATAACTAATGCCGCATTTGACCAGGAAGCGCCACTCTGACTCGTCCTCTTCCTCCGATTTTCCGAGTAGCTTCGCAAATAACCCTTTTTTCGGTGCGACCGGTTTTGGACCATAGTTATCTAACATATGGGTGAAATATTCCCAACGCAGTCTGGCTTTGCTAGACATATCTGCCGTTTCTTCATCGGTACGCATAAACATCATCGCATTTTGGTCTTCAAACCCTTCGAAGAAACTTTCCAATGTTGGGTTTTCTTGAGTAACACGGAATAACATTACGGACGGATGCTGGTGAGATTCGTCACGATCGTGCCAATCCCCCATAAAGCGCTCAGAGCTCATATCTCCAAACTCGAAGTTCATCTCTTCCAGTGGTTTTAAATTATCAATCGGTGTGGAAGTACCTACATGAAGGAGACCTTCTTCAAAAGGCACCGCCACTAAATACTCATAGCCGGTTTGTGTTTGCCCAATGAAAATCGGTTCATTAAAATCGATTTTTCCGTTGGTAATGCTGTTGTTCACAAAGCTCCAGAACAACTCAGGGATCCCATAATAAGACGCAATCGGGTGTGGAATAATAATTTCCGCTTCCGATAAACCGCAACGCGCTAAACCATGAGTATGGAACCAATATTTGGTTGGCGCGGAATCTTCTGAGCTTTCATCGTGATCGTAAATGGCATGTACCACATACAGAGAATCAATGCTTGGCATTAAATCGTCGATTAACTGGAAGTTAAGCCATTCACGGGTAAAGACTTTACCTGCGGCAGAAATATCCAAGCCCAATAATAAATCAGGCACTAAAATTTGGATAATTTTAAGCTGCTGTAAGTAGCTCACCAAAGGCTTTTCTTGGAATAGGCATTCAACCACCACCGCTTGTGGCGCATTGCTCGCTTCGGCATACAGCTCTTGGCTAATTGGGTCTGTCGCGAAATACGGGTTAATAGTGTATTCAGGGTCGCTTTCCACAAGCGAAATGTAAAAACGTAACTCTTCTTCGCCACGTTTGCAGGTAAAGAAGAAACCGCCGCCTTCTTCATCAGGCAGGTAGTCGATTTCCCCTTCAGTAAAATAGGTTTGCTCTTCCAGACGCTGTTCAAGTTGTAGGGAGGTCAGCTCTGACGCAGGGATTGCCACCATCATCGAGGCTTCTTTTTCCCCGTTTCCAGCAGCAATATCAAGGTATTGTTGTTTATTGTTCACTATTTTGCCCTGTTATTTATTATCTTATCGGAGGATATCAGCTTATATTCGGTAAGAATATTGTGATTATTCTTAACCCAGTCAGATAGGCGTTTAATCTCTCATAGTTAAACTAGGAGCACCAATCATCATTATTTGATGCGACGTAATTCCACTTTTCATCCCGTATTCACTAGGGCACAATGAGAATCAGCATCACCCATATTGTTGGTGGGTGAAATAATCCTTTCTTATATATAGGTTTTGAAAATAGAGGTTTTACAACATGGCTGATTTATCTGAGAAGCAAAAAGAATATATTGATGACCTCGCGATGCAGCGCGTTTTTGATATGAATAATGATGATGTCTTAATTAATGCGCTGGAACAAAAAATCCACAACATGGAAGCGCATTTAAAAGACTACTTCCATGAGCGTGTTCAGTTTCATCAGAAAAACAGCAAATAATACTGTTCTTATCCTAATGTGTGCTGAAATACCCAGAGTTTCAGCACTCTCTTTAACGCCGCAATAACACCTTCCTAATATTTTAATCACGTCTATTATATTGATAACAATACGCATTCATAGGTAGCGAAATATCATTAAAATAGCATCATGAGCCATATTATCAATTGTCATATATGCTAAACCTTTGTCGATAACTGTAAGTTAATTAATTTATTGTTTCCTTCATTCTATTCTACTAATCATTGAGTCCATTATGACACGCATTCAATACAGCGCAGCGCTGCTACTTTCCTCTTGTCTGGTTGTCCCTGCCAGCTTTGCCGATAGTGACACGCCACTATTTTCATTAAGCATGAGTGAATCTGGAGTCCCTAAAGCGAATAACGAAGGCGGCGTAACGCGTTCATCCACAACTGAATCCCGTGTATTGCCTATTTGAGGTGATGAGGCGCGCGCTCAAGGCTACGACTTACCACAGCCTTTTGGTGCTAGCTATGGCTATATGAATCTGCGTCAGGATATTGTTGTTGATAGCATTGGATTTAAATTTACATCCCCTGATTGGCAAGGAATGCAAGATGCCATCAAAATAGAGCCGGGGCATACTCGCGAAAAAAATGAAACGCATACATTGAAATTAGATGCATGGGTTCTCCCATTTATGAATATGTATGGTGTGTATGGGAAAACAAAAGGCACATCAAAAACAAACTTAAATAATGTCAGTCTCTCTTTATTCCCTGGTTTTCCTGCACAGTCTTTAGGTAAAGATATTCCTTTTGAATTAGATTTTGAAGGTAAAACTTATGGTGGCGGTGTCACGTTCGCTGGGGCGTACAATCAGTTTTTTGGTACACTAGATATGAACTACACTCGTACTAATCTCGATATTCTCGATGGAGATATTACCGCGTTTGTAGTCACGCCTCGCGTTGGTTATTAATTCGTTTTTGAACCTTTAATTGCAGGTCAAGGGAATACCAAAATTCAAGTCTGGACGGGTGCCATGTACCAAGATATTACCCAGCGCTTTAAAGGCGATGTCAGTAAACTGAACATGCCACCTGAACTAGCAGGCATGGTAAATGGTATATCTGAATATACGGATATAAAATTCGACGTTAAACAACACCTTGCCCATAAATGGAACAATACCGTCGGTGCTCGCGTTGAATTAACCCGCAACTTTAATGTCCTTACCGAAGTGGGCTTTAATAACCATAATAGCTTCTTTATTTCAGGCGAGTTCCGTTTTTAATGTTGCCACAGAAATACCTGCGTAGGCTGACACTGCTCAGCCTTATCATTGCCTTCTCCTCGCAAGCGCAAATCCTTCCTGAACGTGAGCAAATTGATGGTTGGCTCAGCGAGCTTGGGGGCGAAAACAACTTTGATGAATCCAAAACTATCGACTGGGGTGTTTTACCGGGGCCTTTTTATACCCCCGAAATGGGGTTAGGTGTCGGAACCGCTTTAGTGGGCTTGTATCGTCTCGACAAACAAGACACCAAAACTCAGCCCTCTTCGATTGGGTTAAGTGGTTTTGCATCATCCACAGGTGCTTTTGGACTAAACTTCACTAACTACAACTTTGTAGATAGTGACCAATGGCGACTGTTTGTCTCCGGCACCATTAATAATGTTCCGACGTATTATTGGGGCAAAGGATACGCTGCGGGTAAAAAAGAGAGTAATAAAGAAAAATATCATTCTCAAGAGTTCAAAATCACCCCAAGGGCTTTATATAAGCTAACCGATGCCACCTATGTGGGACTGGGATGGAATTTTTCGTCGATCAATGCCAGCGACCCCGATGAAGGGGCAAAAGCTTACTTTTCGCAGTCCGTTGGCGGGCGTTCGGTGATCAGTTCAGGTGTTAGCGCCTATTATAGCTATGATACCCGAGACTTTTTGCCCAACGCGCATCATGGGCAAACTCTCGAAGTCATCTATACCTATTTTTCACCGAACCTTGGTAGTGATACCCGTTTTCAAGCGACCCAGTTACAGTATGCCTATTACCATGAGCTCACAGAAAAAACTGTCGTAGCAGTTGATAACTATGCCCGTTTTACCACGGGAGATGTGCCATGGAACCAGCTTTCTTTATTAGGTAACAGTAACCGCATGCGGGGTTACTATGAAGGGCGCTATCGGAACAACAATATTTTTACGAGTCAAATCGAGTTGCGCCATAAATTAGACTGGCGGCACGGGGTTGTTGGCTGGTTAGGCACAGGGACCATGAGCGATTCACCCTCTGAATTAGGTGCTGGACACTGGCTGCCAAGTGCAGGAGTGGGCTATCGTTTTGAATTTAAGCCTCGCATGAATGTGAGACTGGATTTTGGTGTCGGTCGTAACAGTACGGGTGTCTATTTCCAAGTTGGTGAGTCTTTCTAATGTTTAAGCTGCTAATAACTTCATGTTTTTTATTTATGCTCGTCGCCTGCCAAACTCGCGAAGAACTGAACTTACCTGCGGCGAATCTTAATCTAGATACGACTTCTAACGAGGAAGCATCCCAAGCGTGGCCTATTCTGCAAGATCTCAAAGCCCCTCAAGGACTCCGAGCATGCTGCGCTTTTGGCGATGACCTGCAAGCAGAAGTGGCAGGTATCCCCGTTCCTTTCTATACCATCGACAACATTGTGGAAGCCGATAATCTCGGCGAGCACCATTATAATGATAGCTACTTGGCTGCCACCGAAGGTCTAATGGGGATCAGTGACGAAAAAGTGGGGATTATCTACACCACAGATGGTGGGTTTATTGATATTGCCCATGTTCGAGATACCGCCGACTACACGTTATATCTCTTTAGCCAGATTTACCCAAAGCTTGGTGAAGAGTGGACATTGACTCTCAGTGATGAACTCGCGAGCAGACAAATCCATTTTTCCGCCTTTACACCACCCGCATCCCCCGCAGAGCGCTACACCTTAAGTACCTATCTAGCGGCCAAACTCGCATTTCAGTTAGCCGCTTGGCATGAAATTGCACAATGGTATGGTTATCAATCGGTTCCCGGTTTTTCTGAGGGGATATCCGCCTTCTCTCCCGAGGATTTATATTCCAACTTAGTGGGTGCAAGGCTAGCAAGTTCGCTGATTTTACAAGGTCGTGCTGAGTCACTTGCGATATTCTCACAATCGCTCGAAGCACTGCTTCCTATTGCATTACATCAACTTGGGGCTCAAGAAAAACCCTTAACTCGCCATGAATTTAACAAAATTGATGGGCTTTGGTGGAATAGTTCGAAGCGTGTTCCAGATAAATTTTTAGTGCTCACGCGCGATTATGACACCACCGATAATCGCTATCCATTTTTACCTACTCAAGCTGTATCAACTTTAGGGCTAAAACTCAGTTTGCCATCGGAATATGCAGGGTTTACGTTATCCTCTCTCGCACAGTTTCGCTTAGTCCCCACCGATCATATGGCACAACTTCCTATTCCAGAAACATATTGGACAGTTGATGATTTCAAACGGCTCGCTGAGAATGCAAAAATTGAAGATCAGAAACAGCAAACTGTGCCATTCAACGACTAAAAAGGTCGTCGATCAATAGTAATATTTAGCGGAGACAAAAGGTCAAAAAACGGCCTTTTTTTTGACCTTTTCACACATTGAAAGTCGATTTAGATTCTGTATTTTTAACAACCAATACCTCTCATAAAATGCGAAACACCCCATTTTGTTTAAAATTTAGACCATTGATTGATTATTTTTTAAACACAATAACCCTACAATACACCTGATAATTGTTTGAAAACCAATCAAATTTAGCTTAAGTCAGATGATTGCAATGTAAAATCAAAAACAAAAATTGATAAATACAGTATTGAAAATATAAATAATGCAATTATATATAACTTAAAATCATTGAGTTAAAATAAATCAACACTTAATGACATAATAATACAGAAATTTAGTTAATGTGAGTCGGATAAAGGTAGCTCGTGAAAAATTATTCTGCTACCATTCGCTCGATTTTTGTTCAGAGAAACATAGGAGAAGCAAATGCCCTCTCGAACGATGAGGACAAACGCCGTCTTCGCTTTCTTATTTTTACTTTTGTTTTCGGGCCTCAGTTTTGGCTCCACCAGTACCAGTACGATGCTTAAAAAAGACTTCACACTGAAGTCGGCACAAAACTCAAATCAAGCAGAAACACCACTGCCTGATATGCGTAAATACCCGTCTGGTACTCCACGTAAGAAAGCGTTTTTGAAAACGATTGTCCCGGTGATTGAAAAAGTCAATCAACAGATTATGGAAGAGCGTAACTGGCTGCTTTCCGTGCGCACAAACACCAAATGGAGCGCCCAAGAGCTACGTCGCCTAACCCAAATCTGCGATAGTTATGGCATCAGTTGCAGCAACCCAAAACGTATTAATTGGGATAAGCTGTTAAGTCGTGTAGACATCATGCCAACACATTTAGTTGCGACACAAGCGGCTACAGAGTCTGGTTGGGGTACTTCTCAGCTTGCTCTACAAAACGGAAATTTATTTGGTATGCGCTGTGGTAGCGGTTGCCAAGTTAGCAAAGGAAAGATCAAAGGCTACTCAGCTTACGCTTCTGTTGAAGCAACAGTGACTGCCTATATGAAGAACATGAATACCCATAACGCGTATGAGTCTTTACGTCACTCGCGTGCTAAACAGCGTCAATCACAAGATGAGTTAGACTCCGTCAAGCTGATTAACGATATGAAAGGGTACTCAGAGTTAGGTTCATCATATAACCGCTATTTGAAAGAGATGTACGCGAGCAACGAAGAATTGATTACACAAGCTCAACAAAGAGCAGCGACTCGCAGCTAATTTTAGTATCTACACACCAGGTACACAGTATAAAAATCCACTTTTTCGAAAGTGGATTTTTTTTTGCACTTATTCCCATCCACTCGAAATATGACAACCCACCCCACCGCGGCTATACTTCTTAGACTTTGAGTCTTACATAACTCATTTTTCCCTATCCCCGATTTACTCTAAATAATTTGGATTTTAGGTAGGCGGCAAGAGAAGATATCTCTAGGAGCATACATAAGTATGTGACTAGGGTAGCTGAGCGTAGCCTACACCCCTAAAATTCGAAGTATGACGAGTAAATTGAAATATGATGAAATTCCGATTGCATAGGGAAAAAGAATAAATATTATGGTCACCCATAACAAATAACAAATAACACCTGAGTCTAATATGAATTTCTTCTCATTTGAGTTTCTTGGCTCTTTTTTAGTTTTTTTTCTTATTTATTGGGGCTGCCAACCCAGCTCTAAATTGCAAAATGGGTTGCTCATCACAGCAAGTTATTTCTTTGTCTACTCATTTAGCCCTGACTTTGCCTATATTCTGTTTGGCTACACGTTATTTATCTATTTGCTCACCAACTGGGCAACGGTTTGGTTATCTAACCGATGGGTATATTCGTTATTAGCTGTCGGGATCATTGGCTGCTTTACTGCATTTAAATATTATTCTTTCTTCCAAGAAACTATTCAGCAAACCCTCGATAAGTTTGGATTTAGCGTTGGACTGCCTGTGCTGGAACTGCTGGCACCGTTGGGGCTCTCTTTCTACGCCTTCCACTCCGTTAGCTATACCGTTTCGGTGTGTCGCAAAGAAATTGAAAAAGCCGACTTTTTTGACGTTGTATTATATTTGGCTTTTTTCCCAAGTATCGTGGCGGGTCCAATTAACCGTGCGAAAAACTTTTTACCGCAAATCCAAGCGGAAAGCCGCGTTATTCTCGACTCTCGCCGCGCCATTTTGTTAATTAGCTTAGCACTGGTAAAACTGTTTCTATTCAGCTCTTACCTTGCTGAAAACTACGTTAATCCGGTATTTGATGCTCCCGCAGGCTTTAGTGCAGGGGAAATATTAATTGCCACCTACGCTTACGCGTGGAATATCTATTTTAACTTCTCCGGTTATACCAACTTAGTCACGGGAATTGCATTGCTATTAGGTTTTAGAGTGCCACTTAACTTTAATGCCCCATATTTAGCCACCAACTTGCAAGATTTCTGGAAACGTTGGCATATCAGTTTATCGACCTTCATCATGGACTATATCTATATTCCATTAGGCGGCAGTCGCAAAGGATTTGTGCGCAAAAATATCAACGTATTAACCGCAATGTTAATTTCAGGTCTGTGGCACGGCGCGGCAATGACGTTTGTTATCTGGGGCGCTATCCATGGTTTAGGAACGGTAATTTTTAATATTAAAACTGAGCTAATGAAAAAACTGGGGAGAACCCATTTAATTCCCAATGCACACGTTTCAAAATTACTTGCACGAATTCTGACTTTCCATTTTGTCTGCTTTGCATGGATTTTCTTCCGTAGCCCGTCGTTTGATGATGCGCTGGTGATGCTTAATCAATTTATTGAACCTGGATTTATCGCCTCAATTAGCGCGAACCTCGGATTGCTGATCGCATTCTGGTTACTGTTCCTCGCCTACCCTTATTTTGTTCAAGGCTATCAGTATGTAGCCAAGAAATATCAAGATATCGCTTGGTACTATTACCCAATCCCATTAGCCATCGTGTTGACGATTATGTTTATGCTTTCACCTTCGGGAATGCCAGGATTTATCTATGCTAACTTCTGAGTTTAAAAATAACCTGAAAAAAACCGGGCAAGTGGTGCTGATTGTCATCATCACAGGCTTGCTACTGATTTGGTTAAACCAAAGCTCCTTAGAGCGGTTCTGGCAGCAAAAGTATCACCAAGATACCCCATGGGCGAAAATCAGCGGAAACCCTGTCTGGGATTACGGGAGCGCGTTACATGATGGTGTCCAAGAAGCGGGGGCAACTTTTGCCTATCACGCGTCTGGGCAAAAGGCTGCCGAAGATAAACTTGCTGCCCAAATGGCCGCTAACCACGAAGCGTTAGTTTTCCCGCAAGATTTCCGTGTCGGGCTACACTTTGTTAATGGTTATATTCATCCCGCAGAGAGCTTATCGGTCACGTTCCCTGAGTTATTAAAACGCCCTCAAGCTCGCGCTAAAATTCCGGGACGAACGTTTGCTGGCGTGACTATTGCACAACCTGAAGGGCCTGTCGTTCAAAAACAGATAGCCAATATTGCTGCGGGGGATCAGGTATTATTTGCAGGGGACTCCATGATGCAGGGCGTCGCTCCCCATGTTAAAAATATGCTGTTGAAAAAGTATAATATTGAGAGTATTAACTTAAGTAAGCAGAGTACGGGTCTCGCGTACCCTAAGTTTTTTAACTGGCCAGATACCATTGCCAAAGCATTGAACGATAACCCGAACATTAAAGTCTTAGTGGTATTTTTAGGACCTAATGACCCGTGGGATATGCCACCACAATCGGGCTATAAGTATGTGAAATTCAAGAGTGAAGAGTGGGAACAAACCTATCGCTCGCGTATCAGTGAAATTCTCACCACCGCACGCCAACATAATGTCGATGTGATTTGGGTGGGTCCACCGAATATGCGTAAAAATACCCTTTCCGATGGTATGAAATTCCTTCGTGGTCTTTACCAGACTGAAGTCGCGAAATATGGCGAAATGTACATTTCTGCCAATGACGTCTTTAAATATAAAAATGACGACTATTCCGACTATATTGGGGATGGTAGCAATGCTATAAAATTGCGCAGTGGTGATGGGATCCATTTCAGTGGAAAAGGGCAGCAAATGATTGCCGAAAGCGTATTTTCACTGATCCATTTCGAAGAGGAAGACAAGGAACCTCATGAAACTGAACAACCAGAATCAGGTCAAGAGCAAGCTACTCACAGCTAGTGTCATTACACTGCTGTCATTAGGCTTAGTCTCTTGTCAAACCCCTGATACTAAACGCGGCAAAACGTCGCAAACTCAGTGGCAAGCGCCTACAGAGCAAGGGCAGTTAGTCAATAACAGCGAACCAAACTTAAGCCAATTGGCATCTAAGCTGCGCCAAGGTGGTCAACAAGTCCATATCGTCCAGATAGGGGATTCACATACGGCTGCAGATTTTTTCACGGGTGAATTAAGAGCATTGCTCCAACAACGCTATGGAGATGCAGGCCCTGGTTTTGTACCGCCAATTTCGGTACCGGGTCAACGCACTGCCACCATTAATCGCGTCAGTGATAAGTCGGATTGGTCACTTTCCAGTAGCCGTAAAGACGAGCGTTTTGACTACCCGTTAGGTGGATTGATAGCTGAGCCACAAGGTAGCAAGAGCAATGTTTTATTAAAGCCATTGCAACCTGTTAAAAATAGTTATCGCTTACAAGCACTGTACCAAAGCTCGAATGGTGCCCAGATGCAGGTTTCGCCATCATCATCTTCGACGGTTGCCTTACCTGCCACGGGAAATAGCTGGCAATTTTCAGCACCAGTGAGCACTCAGTTGCCATCAACCGTGTCAGTTGGTGCGGCAAGTAACCTCAAAGTGGGTGGATGGTTAGTCCGTTCGAATAAACCTGGCGTGATGTTATCCGCCATCGGTTTGAACGGCGCGACCATCAACATGCTGGATAAGTGGCAACCACAGTGGAGCGCCACGCTGGCACAAATGTCGCCGGATATGGTGATTTTAGCCTTCGGCACTAACGAAGCATTTAATGACACCCTGAATTTGGCGGCTTACGAGCAAAACCTACGGGATAAAATTCGCCAGATCCGCCAGCAGTCGCCTAATGCGGTGATTATGCTAGTGGGACCAAGCGACTCAATTAAATTCAGTAATGCGGCGGGTTGTAGCGCACAGATGCCGGTAAATTTGATGGATGTGATCCGCATTCAGAAAAACATTGCTGCTCAGGAACATACGCTGTTTTGGGATTGGCAAGCTAACATGGGCGGGCCTTGTTCTATCCGCGCATGGGCATCACAAGGTTTAGCCCGTCCTGATAATGTGCATTTCTCTGCGGATGGTTATAAGAAAAGCGCCCAAGCTCTGTATAGCCAGTTTAATCAGATGCTGAAATAAACCTATTTCATTATCTTCACATACAAAAAAGTCAGCTTACCGAAGTAAGCTGACTTTTGTTTTTTACAGGAGAGATAGAGAAAAATCAGTTTTACAGGAAGGTAAAGAAAATCATCCCAACAATCGCGCCCGTCGTGCCTAAAATCGTTTCCATGATAGTCCACGTTTTTAAGGTTTGAGCTTCAGTTGCGCCAGTAAATTTACCGAATAACCAGAAACCAGAGTCATTCACATGGCTCAGAATTAATGAACCACCAGAGATACAAATCGCTAATGCCGCCAGTTGAGCTCCAGAGTAACCTAGCTCACCGATAACAGGCAGGACTAAACCAACCGTCGTTAAACAAGCAACAGTCGCAGAGCCTTGGATAACACGCACCGCACCCGCTAAGACGAAACATGCGACAGCAATCGGTAAACCTGCACCAATCAGCGAGTCACCTAATGCAGGACCCACACCAGAATCCACCAGCACTTGTTTGAACACGCCACCCGCACCGGTCACTAACAGGATGATACCCGCAGGTTGGATTGCCGCAGAACAGACCGCCATCACGCGCTCTTTATCCATACCGTAACGGAAGCCTAAGCCGTAGATTGCCAGCAAACATGCCAGTAATAATGCAGTAAATGGGTGACCAATAAATTCTAACCAATTTTCTAGATTGGAGCCTTTTTCCACAAAGTGAGTTCCGATGGTTTTTAAACCGACCAGTAATAGTGGGAACAACACAAGGCTTAAACTGAATCCAAAGCTTGGCATTTTGCCGTTTGATGTTTGTGGTGCTTGGTAGTCAGCAGGAATATCAATGTGAACAAACTTGCTGATAAAGCTACCAAACAGTGGACCCGCTAAAATCATGCTTGGGATAGCCGCACACAGACCAATTAAGATCATCCAGCCGTAATCTGCTCCCATTTGTGACGCCACCAGCATAGGAGTGGGCCCCGGCAATAGGAAAGCTGCCGCTGCTGCTACACCGGCAAACAGAGGAATAGCTAAGCGAACCACGTTGTGACCAGTACGGTTAGCGACGGCAAATACCACGCCGATTAACAGCACGATAGCCACGTCAAAGAATAATGGCAGTGCACAGATTAAACCGGCGATCCCTACCGCATAGTGCGCGCGTTTTTCACCAAAAAGGTCTAATAACTTATGAGCGACCTGATCCAATGCACCTGTTTCATGCAGGATTTTACCGAACATCGCACCTAAGGCCACGACGATAGCGAGGAATCCAAGGGTTCCCGCCATCCCTTTTTGCATGGTTGCCGTAATATCTTGCACTGGCATACCAGAAAATAGACCCGCGCCAATCGACACAATCATTAACGCCACAAAAGCGTGTAAACGCGCGTACATCACTAAAAATAGCAATAACACCACCGAGCCAACGGCGGTCAATACCAATGTTAAAGTACTTAATGTTTCTACTGGTGCGTTCATGCTTTATCTCCCGTCATGATTTGACGAATGGTTGCACAGGTATTGTCGATAACCTCATTGAGCGCAGGACGGATATCAATCGCATAAGCGTCGGCTTCTTGGGTATCTGGTTCTTGCAGTGTATCGAATTGTGATTTCAACATTTCGGGTTTAAAGAAATGACCACGACGCGCTCTTAAGCGCTCTTCAATGACTGCTGCATCGCCTTTCAGATAGATAAAATAGAGATTTTTATTATCTTCACGAAGAATATCGCGATAACTCTTTTTCAAAGCAGAGCACACAACCAGAGAAACTTGATTGGTTCTTTGCATTGCAAAAATGGCACCATTCAGCGCTTCTAACCACGGACGACGGTCGTCGTCATTCAACGCTTGTCCGGATGCCATTTTCATAATATTGGATTTCGGGTGCAAAAAGTCCCCGTCTAAAAAGGCAGCTTGTAACTGCTGAGCAACGCCACTCGCCACTGCGGATTTGCCGCTACCCGATACCCCCATTAAGACAAATGTGTAGTTTTGATTTTGGGTATCACTCATAGGAAACTCCTCGGGTGTTGAAAAGAGGTTATTTAATTCTAGATTTGAAATTTAATTTAGGTTGTTATTCCGGTACCTTGGCAGGATGTTACCGGTAACAGGTTACGGGTAACATTATTGCTAGTAGATATTTATTTAGCAATTAGATAGGTGAAGAAAACAGCGGAATTGTGATGGTAATCGCAATAATCTTTTGCTGACTCGATGCAACCTTACTAGATACTTTCACCTGTTAATAACTTAAAACCAACATCGAACTTTTTCTGCGATAATTTTTCGCCTCGCATCCTTGCCAGCAGCACTTCTGCCGCCTTGCGCCCCATAAGGTCACGAGGGGTTAAGATACTGGCTAATTTCGGTGTCATCACCTGCCCCACATCATGACCGTGGAAGCCCGAAATAGCCAAATCGTTGGGGACATTAATCCCTAAACGCTGGCATTCAAAAATCGCGCCTATGGCTAAGTCATCGTTGGTACAAAATAGCCCATCCGTATCGGGATATCTTACGCGGCATTCTTGAAGTAATTGCGCACCAAGAGAATAAGAGGAGCTCTCTTGAGTCATTAAATTACGTGGAGTCAGTTTGGCATCGAGCATGGCTTTTTCATAGCCTTCCAAACGGATGATTGTCCGCTCGTCCTGCCTTGCCCCTAAATAGACGACTTTTCGGCAGCCACGGTCGATCATCGCCTGCGTCATTTGGCGAGACGCTTCAAAGTTATCAATACCGACTGCGGAATCAAAACAGGGAGTGATGCTATCCATGATTTCAACCACGGGAATACCTGCGGTTTTAAGCATGCGTAACGTGCGCTCGGTATGGGTACGTTCCGCTAAAATCACGCCGTCGATATTGTAAGAAAGCAGCGAAGTGAGGCGCTCTTCCTCCTTTTCTGCACGATAACCATAGTGCGCCAACATGGTTTGATAACCATGTTTGTCGGTCACGGCTTCAATACCGCGGATCACTTCCGCAAAAACTTGGTTGGTTAATGATGGCAATAGAACGCCGATGGCGTGGCTTGTGGCATTCGACAAAATATCAGGTGCTTTATTTGGGATATAGCCTAATTCCTCCACTGCACTGGCAATCTTCCCGCGCAAGGATTCTGAAACTTGCTCAGGATTACGCAGAAAACGGCTCACCGTCATTTTTGTGATACCGACTCGGTCGGCTACATCTTGCAAAGAAGGTCTTTTATTCTTCATATATCCCAGATTATCTATAATACGCCGTTATATTTCGCTATGTTCTGCGATCTGCCAGTGGATATCAATCCTTGATATTGCTTTAAATCACAGAAACATCGACTTTTCAGTGCTATCTCGTTTTTACTGTTGACTCTGTTGCCTGACTTCGCTAATTTTCGCGCTATATAAATATAAGTATAACGATATTAATTATGGCAATGAACAGAAGACATTTTATCCAATCCTGCGCTGTCCTTGCGGCATTCTACAGTTTACCTGCATTTAGTCGCAGCCCTGTCGCAGAGGCATTATTCGGTACTTTACCTGCAAACGGTAATATTCAAAAAGTGATCACGGCGGGCCCGCCCGCAGACTTACTGATGTTTGCCCTCGCCCCAGAAAAAATGGTGGGTTTTGCCTCAATTAACTTGAAAAAAGGGAATAGTGAACTGTTTGCGCCACAATGGATGAATTTGCCTGTTTATGGTCGTCTTGCGGGACGAGGTAGCACGTTATCCCTTGAACAATTATTGGCTTACCATCCTGATTTGATCCTCGATACTGGCAATATCGATGAAACCTACCGTTCCCAAGCGGAAAAAGTGGCTAAACAAACCGGCATCCCGTATTTGCTGATGGACGGCAAGCTGATTGATGCTCCGCAACAGCTGCGTCAACTTGGTCGTCTATTGAATGTTAATCAGCAAGCTGAAAAACTGAGTATGATAGCAGAACGCTATCTTAGCAATGCGCAACAATTTGCACTAACTCAACAACAAAAACCTCTCAGTTTTTACCTCGCCAGAGGTGCAAAAGGGCTACAAACTGGAACAAAAGGCTCTATTCATACTGAAGCCATCGAAATGCTCGGTTTTCGCAATGTGGTGGACATCGATGGCTTCCACGGTTTGACCGATGTTTCCATGGAACAGCTGTACCAGTGGGAACCCGATATCATCATCACCCAATATGATGAATCAGTTGAATTAATCACTCGCTCGCCATTATGGGCAGGACTCAAAGCTGTCTCATCGAATAATCTTTTCGTCTTCAGTGGTATGCCATTTGGTTGGTTAGATGGCCCTCCGGGGATCAACCGTTTATTGGGCATGCGCCGCCTACAAAGCCACTTTGATAAAGCAGTTGAAGAGACGATGACTCACGATCTCAGGCAATTTTTTGAGCTGTTCTATCACTCATCGCTCACTCAAGAGCAGGTCGACTTGCTAATGGAAAGGTCATGACGGCGAGCTGGCTCAACACCAAAACTAAACCATTATTATTGATGGCTATTTTGCTACTCTGTTTTCTGATGGCATTAATCAGTGGTAAATACTCACTAACCTTGGAAGAGCTCTATCGCTTGTTTATCCAAGCGCCTGTGGACGACCCTCGCAGCAACACGGTATTTTGGCAAATTCGCTTTCCGCGCGTCTTAGCCGCCATTTTAATCGGTGGAGGGCTGGCGATTGCCGGCGCGGCTTACCAAGGCATGTTCCGTAACCCGCTAGTATCCCCCGATATTTTAGGGGTTTCCGCAGGGGCGGGCGTCGGGGCTGTTTTAGGGATATTTCTCGGGCAATCTCTGGTTTCCATCCAACTGTTTGCTTTTGTGGGTGGGTTAATCACCGTTGCCGTAGTCTATTTTATCGCCCGTTTGGCACACCAGCACGACCCGATTCTGTCCCTTGTGCTGGTTGGCGTTGCCATCAGTGCGATTTGCGGCTCAGCCATCTCATTAATGAAAATATTAGCCGACCCCTACACGCAGCTTCCCTCTATCACGTTCTGGCTACTGGGTGGTTTGTCTTCCATTACTCAGCAAGATTTATGGTCAGTCCTGCCCATCATGATAGTGGGTTTTATCCCCTTATTAATGCTGCGTTGGCGCATGAATTTGCTAAGTTTATCCGATGAAGAAGCCAAAAGCTTAGGGGTGAATGTTACGCTCAATCGCACCATTTTGATTGTTAGCGCAACACTGATTACCGCCAGCACCGTGTCAATTGCCGGCATTATTGGCTGGGTGGGGCTGATTGTTCCCCATATTACGCGAATGATAGTGGGTGCTAACTTCCGCTATCAGCTCCCTGCGGCAGTGGCCATCGGCGCTATTTTACTGCTGATCACCGATACGCTAGCTCGCACCATTGCCGCCATTGAGCTACCTCTTGGGATCTTAACCTCCGCCGTGGGCGCGCCTTTTTTCTTAGCCATTTTGCTGCAAACAAGGCGGGTTAAATGAGTATTTTAACCTTAGACAATGTGGCGATTGGCTACCACCGCCAAGCCATTATTGAAGGCATTAACCTGCATTTACCTGAAGGTGAGATGACCTGCTTGCTGGGCGCGAACGGGTGTGGAAAAACGACCTTAATGAAAACCTTATTAGGTTTGCTTCCTGCCATTGCTGGGGACATCTGCTTACAAGGGCAATCCATCAACCAGCTGAAACAGCGAGATATCGCGAAAGTGATTGCTTACGTACCCCAAGCTCACGATACGCCCTTTACGTTTTCAGTGGTCGATATGGTGATGATGGGACTGACCCCCTCTCTCTCTGCGTTCAGCCTACCGGGAGAAAAAGAAAAAGCCAGTGCCATGGAGCAATTGACCCAATTTGGCATTGAACACCTTGCAGAGCGCTTGTATAGCACTCTCAGTGGGGGAGAAAAGCAGCTCGTTTTAATTGCCAGAGCCTTAGTCCAAAAACCCAAATTATTGATTATGGATGAACCTGCGGCAAGCCTCGATTTTGGCAATCAAATTCGGCTGTTACAGCATATCGAAACGCTGAAGCAGCATGGGATCACGGTGTTGATGTCCACCCATCATCCCCAACATGCCGCCGCCATTGCCGACCATGTGATTTTACTCAACAAACAACAGCAGGCACGGCAAGGCTCGACTCAAAGTATGTTAACGCTCACTAACTTGGCAGAACTCTATAATATCGATGCACCGAGTATTACGGCGCATTTTCAGCTTCCACTCAATTTTACTTGTTAAGGTCAGGGATCATGCTTATTCACCAACTCGATTTTGCCTCGATGTATCAGCAGCATATGCAACAAGCCCAACGCACACGCAAAGAACCAGAACATTGGGATAAAAAAGCCCACCAAATGGCGCAAAACTGTGCCAATCCGAACGATCCATACTTAATTCGCTTTCGCCAATTAATGGATTTTACGGGTGCAAAAACTTTGCTGGATGTGGGATGTGGGCCCGGCTCTATTAGCCTTTATCTCGCTAACCAATTTCAATCTGTCACCGGCATTGACTACAGCGCAGGTATGCTCGAAATGGCCAATATTCGTGCCAAAGAGATGAATATCACCAATGCACAATTTAAAACCCTTGCGTGGGAAGATAGCTGGGACGATTTACCAAAAGCCGATATTTCGGTGGCTTCTCGCTCTACTCTCGTGGATGACTTAAAAGCCGCAATGTTAAAACTCAACCGCCAAACTAACCTGCGCGTATATACCACCCACACCGTTAACCCGACATTTATTGATGAAAGAATTATCCGCGAAATTGGGCGTGAAGTGGTTAGCTTGCCAACCTATATCTATGCCGTGAATGTCCTGCATCAAATGGGGATCCACGCCCGTGTCGACTTTATTAAAAGTCCGAACCGAGGTGGATTCGATAACGTGGATGCGTTTATCGATAGCGTAAATTGGTCTCTCAAAGATCTCACCGAAGAAGAAATTGAAAAACTGCGTGCTTACTACCAAAAACAAACCGCAGACGGCAAAACCCTACCGTTCCCATCCCGCGATTGGGCGATGGTCTCATGGGATGTGGTAGATGAAGCGGAACTGACATTATGATCTACGTGCCTGACGCCCTGATTGACCAGTTGCTGCTCGACGATATCCAATACGGGGATCTCACCAGCCGTGCCCTTGGCTTACACACCCAGCAAGGCACCATGACCTTTACCTCTAAGCTTGGCGGCTGTGTCAGCGGGTTGGATATCGCCCAACGTATGCTCACAAAGCTGGGCATACGCAGCGAATGCCTATTTCGTGACGGAGATATTGTGGAGCCACAAAGCCGCTTGATTAGCGCGTCTGGCTCGGTTGAAGCACTGCATCAAGGATGGAAGGCAGTCCAGAATATCTTGGAATGGTGCGGTGGCGTCAGTCACTACACCCATCAAATGGTTATGATATTAAAAAAATATCACCCTAATGGGCAGCTCGCTTGCACGCGAAAAACGATTCCCACGACCAAGCCCCTTGCATTAACCGCGATCCTCGCCGGCGGTGGCATTATCCATCGTGCGGGTAGCGCAGAAACTATCTTGCTGTTTACCAACCATCGCAACTGCCTCGCCAACCCCGATGATTGGCAGTCACATGTCGATACGTTACGAGCGGCCGCCCCAGAGAAGCAAATCATTGTTGAAGCCGATGACTATCAGCAAGCCCTGCTTGCCATTGCTGCTAACGCCGATATTGTGCAGCTAGATAAACTTCCTGTGGAGCAGATTCAGCAATTACAACGCTTGGTGAATGAGAAAAAATCCTGCTGCCGATTATCTATTGCCGGTGGCGTTAACCTGCAAACTATCGAAAGCTTTGCGCAAACAGGGATTCCTCTGTTGGTGACTTCAGCGCCCTATTACGCAAACCCGAGAGACATCAAAGTACAGATATTTAAATCTTAACGACCCAAATACATAGATTTAAAACCTTATCCTGCGGCTAACCGCGGGATGGTGTTTTATGGCAAAAGCGACGCCCATCATTATATAAAAATAAATATATCGATATAAATCGCAGGAAAAACTAACTGGAAATTATTAATAATGAAAATAAAACAAATTACCTATTTGATAGGAATGGCGTTATTCGCAGCACAGGGGCAAGCAGCAACGACCTCTCCAGAGAATAATCAGGCACAAGCTGATGCTAGCCGCGATGTGATGTCCGTCTGGAGCACCCCACTCGCCGCTGATGCTAACGTGATCTGACTGTTAATTTCATCAAACTGCTTAGAATACGTTAGGTTATAAGAGTTACCGGTTAACGTTTCATTGTCATCCAGTCGACCCATTTGCGCGCGAGAAATGTTGATGTTTCCAGATAAAACACCAAATGGCGCAAAGTCACGACCTAAACCAAATGCAACGTTTTGATATTCAGAGGATGCCTGTAAACCACCATAAACCGTGATATTGTTTGTCGCCCCCCAAGAGAGCGACCCCATGCCAAATGCAGGGCCTTGAGTATCATGATCATCTTTCGTCGGTTTACCCATCACAAATTGATAAATTAGCTGTCCCGGGCGTGTCAACGTACCTAGTCGAGAGGTTTCCACTCGATAGCTGCTTGTTGTGCCATCTTGTTCTTGGATCACCACATCCAGCGTACCGCCACCGAATGAGTTCACATCCTGAATACGGAATGGACCTGGGCTAACTTCTGTTTGATAAATAATACGACCATCTTGTTTTACCATGACTGTCGCATTCGTTTTTGCAACACCCGCAATTTCAGGCGCATAGCCTTGTAAGCGAGGTGGCAACATGGATTCGTTGGTTTCTATGCTTGCCCCAACATAACGAATACTATCAAACAGGTTTGATGCTAAATATTGCTCCCCGAGTGTCAAACGCGCACTCAGTGAACGAATCGCTCTATAGGCGTATAATTGGTTCCAAGACCATGATTTGCTGCCTTTATTCAACTCACCATTTTGAGTCTGCCAATCTGCACGCAAACGCCATGCACCGAAGTTTGCCCCCATTGTCCCTGTGGCCGTCAGACCTGATTTCGTTCCTTTATCGCCGGTTTGTTTATTAACAACGCGTCCTGTCGCGTTATAGTCAATAAATGCACCCATGATCCCGTCATCCCAACGAGATGGTGGGTCCCAATCAGGGTCTGAGTACTCCATGTAGGCCTGAGGAATATTGAACTGTACAATGTTCTTTGCCAAATCTCCTTGAATGGTCATATCCGGAACTGAGCGAATATCCAAACATTTTCCATCATCTAGCCATTTGACTTGGCTATTCCACTCCTTTTTTAATCCCAATAATGCATAAATTTCAGGCGTGATACATGCCAATGAAACTTTGTCATCGTAATTAGGATTAAAAAAGGTAATAGGTTGTTCCATAGAAACTTTAGCGCGGTTAACTTCAATCGCTAAAGAGTAATCACCAGGAGGGACATAGTTGGCGTGAGAGAACTTACTGAAGTCGACGTTTTCTTTACCTTCAGAATCAATGAAGTCGGTGTTAAAATCAACGGCCTCTTCAGAGAATGCAACCATTGGCGTTAACATTAAAAGCATTAATTTTGTAATTAGATTTAGCTTCATGCTTTTCATTAACTATGCGCCTATACAAACAAATACAGTGAAGACGATATAAGAAATATGGCGTATGACTACGCCATATTATTCTCTATAGAAACTGACTATTATTGGTAAATAATTTTGAAGTTAGCTACAGTGTCAAAACGACCTGTTGTTGCTTTCTTAGTTGGGTCTTCGTTACCTTTAACGTATGCAGCAAAATGCAGAGTAGTTTCTGAACCGTCACCGTTGCTTAACGCGTAGCCATCACCAGTGCCTGGGAATGCTTTACCAAATTCAATAGGTGTGTCAGCACCATCACGTGTAGAAATTACGATGCCCGCGTTTTTAACTTTACCGCCTAAGCCCAGTAAGTCACCAGTGAAGCCTTGGAAACCGTTTACTGTAGAACCAGTAAATGTGATTTTTGCGTTTTTGTAAGTTTCAGTAGAGCAGTTTTTCAGAACGATATCGAACGCTTTGCTGTCTGAACGGAATTGGTTAGAAGTCAGTTCGTGTAACGCGATTTCGCCGAATTCAACTAATTGCTTCAGGTTGTCAGCATCGATTGAACATGGAACGTCGTTAATGAAACCAGTAAAACGGATTTCACCTTGTGAGCTTTCTACTGGATCAGCAGCTAAAGCAGCACCAGAAACGCCAACACCTAAACCTAAAGCTAGAGTTAATGCTAATTTATTCAGTTTCATAAAAGTTTTCCTTTAAATGAGTAGGAACTGCTATTTCTCTTTTTCTCTGTCCTGTTTTCACTGATGCAAAATCAAGTCTATTTACTTAAACAGTGCATCCTTGAAAATTCCTCTAGCTTTCCTACTTGATGAATTTCATTCAGGTTAGAGATTTTTTTTATATAAACGAGATCCATCTCATTTATGTGATTTAAAAAACAGAACTCATTAAGCCAACATTCTCACTTCTAAATTAATTACTGAGTCATTCATTAATTAATTAAAATTGATATAGAACACTAAATGAATTCTGATAACTACCTTGTGATATTTTCTGACGCCAATTCTATATACGTGACATATGTTATCAAAAATCACCAAAATAAAGCGTTAACTTGGTTTTTTATATCGACAAAGTGCAGATAAACAACTTTTATCCACTGAATGAGTGCTTAAACCTGAAGAAATGATGAATTACTTAGAAAGATTTATATAAAGGCTTCATTTTGCATTTATAAAAATGTCTAAATATTGCAAAAAATCTATAAATATAAAAATCTATATTTATATTTATATGCAATTTAATAAACCGTACATATGCAAATTTATTAGATTTAACATCTGTTGCATGTCTTTTTTACACCAGTAATCGCTACATAAAAAAAAAGAGGTAAGATAAGTCTTAATTAAAATAAACGTCAAATAGTAACAATGAATTTCAATAATTGTTTTTATTTAGTTAAAATTAACACTCAATGATTAACTAAAATGCAGCAATTAATGATTTATTTAAAATAAAAAAAGCCACCTTTTAAATAAGGTATTCATTCTTTATTAACGTTACCTTTATTAAAGTTAAAATTGCGTATTCAATTTAGTAAAAAAACTGTTTATTTCATCACCACTATTTCAAACACAACAGAAATGGAAGTTATGGTAAACTAAACAGTAATAAAAACTTGAAGCTATCTAGGTGGGGCCAAACAAGATGAAAACAATCAGTGAAGACAAGCTGCTTACAACGGCCGAACGTATTTGTCAGGCTCGAGGCGTGCGTTTAACCCCACAAAGAGAGACTGTTCTGCGGTTAATTGCGCAGCAACACGGTGCGATCAGTGCTTATGATTTGCTAGATTTACTGCGTGAAATAGAGCCTCAGGCTAAACCACCTACCGTTTATCGCGGTTTAGAGTTCCTCATGGAACAAGGGTTTATTCATAAAATTGAATCCACAAACAGCTATGTGGTTTGTCACCATGTCGATAATCCAAGCCATATTTCAGTGATGTTAATTTGTGATAATTGTGGCAATGTGACCGAAAGTGACTGCACAACCATCGAAAAAGCGATTAGCACACTAGCCGAAGAAAATCATTTTCATCTCAGACATACAGTGGTAGAAAACCATGGTTTATGCCAAAAATGTTTTGAGGTTTCCAATTGCCAAGATCACGAACACTGTGACCATGACCATCACAATACAGTCAGTTCAAAAAAGAAGTGATATAGAAGAAGAGATATACAGGAAGTAAAAGAAAGGGATCTATATAGCAACATGAAAAATGGCTATATAAAGAAGGTCTATATAAAGAAGTAAAAAGTGAAAATAACTCTATAAAGAAAGACTATTCGGAAAAGAGATATTGAGTCTGCTGCCAGACTCAATCACTCATCATCAATGCCAATCACTGTTACGGATAACCCCAACAGCCAGACCTTCAATGGTAAAATTCTGTTCGCGCAAATCAACCACGATTGGTGCAAAATCAGCGTTTTCAGCAATAAGTTCAACGCGATTACCTTGTTGCTTAAAGCGTTTAACCGTGACTTCATCTTCGATACGTGCCACAACAATTTGCCCATTATGGACATTCTGTGTTTTATGTACCGCAAGTAGATCACCATCCATAATACCGATATCTTTCATCGACATACCATTTACGCGTAATAAAAAATCCGCGTGTGGTTTAAATAACTCTGGGTCGACTTGGTAATGGCTTTCAATATGTTCTTGTGCAAGCAATGGTTCGCCGGCAGCAACACGTCCAATCAGAGGAAGTCCTAAATCTTCGGATTCTTCTTCTAACAACAGACGAATGCCTCTGGAAGCTCCAGAAACAATTTCAATTACCCCTTTACGAGCTAAGGCTTTTAAATGTTCTTCTGCCGCATTAGGCGAACGAAAACCCAAACTTGCTGCTATCTCAGCGCGTGTTGGTGGCATGCCCGTTTGCGAAATGTGGTCACGCACCAGATCGTAAACTTGCTGTTGTCGAGCTGTCAGTGCTTTCATCCCGTTCCCCTGTTTGTTTATACAGTCAGACTGTGAGTATATACAGGTAAATGGGTATTGGGAACTGTTAAATTAGCCAAAATCTGCATTTGTTGATGAATTTCTGGCTTTTTATCGCTTTTACTGTTTTTAGCCCACTAAACCGCAAAATAACGCGCCCATAAAACGGTTCCCCAGATAAACAGTGCCAATCCTATCGTGACGAACACGGCTGCGGAGCCGATATCTTTCGCTCGTCCAGATAATTCATGGTATTCACTGCCAATACGGTCAACAACCGCCTCAATCGCACTGTTAATTAACTCAACAATAGCGACTAAAACCACTGATCCAATCAATAAAATCCTGTCAATTTGGCTAACATCCAAGTAAAAAGCTATAATTATCGCAATGATAGCAGCAACCGCTTCTTGACGAAATGCAGCTTCATTTACCCATGCTGCTTTTAAACCTTTAAGGGAGTATCCAGCCGCTTTGATGACCCGAGTGAGTCCCTTAGTTTGACTTGCCATATTTTTTCCTTAATTTCTAAACAATAATCAACTTTTGCAGTCAAAGTGAATTATCGATAACAGATCTAAACATTGCTTTCTGATATGATTGCGCAGCATTACTAACAAGAGGCTATAATCATTTATGTCACTATGGCGTAAAATATATTACAACACGTTGAATTTACCACTGAAATTATTGGTAAAAAGTAAACTAATCCCAACGGACCCGATAACAGAGTTGCAGCTTGACCCAAACAAGCCAACGCTGTACGTCTTGCCATATCACTCAAAGTCCGACCTTCTCACGCTTCGCCAACAATGCTTAGCGATTGGTTTACCTGATCCACTCGTGGATAACGACATCAATGGCACCAAGCTCCCAGCCTATGTGTTTATTGATGATGGCCCGCGCGTGTTCCGTTACTACTCCCCAGATCCACGTAAAGAGTCAGTAAAAATATTCCATGCGTATCTGGATTTGCATAAAAACAACCCAAATCTTGATATTCAAATGCTACCTGCATCCGTCATGTTTGGACGTGCGCCAGGTCGCGAAGGGCATAAGCCTGCCCCACTGAAACTCTTAAACGGTGTGCAAAAATTCTTTGCAGTCCTGTGGTTAGGGCGCGATAGCTTTGTGCGTTTTTCTCCGAGCATTTCTCTTGGCCAGATGGCACAAGAGCATGGCACTGATACCATCATTGCCAATAAACTCGCTCGCGTAGCACGTATTCATTACTCTCGTCAGCGTTTGGCGGCTGTAGGGCCTAGATTACCAGCACGCTATGAGCTGTTTAATAAGCTGCTGTCCTCTAAAGCCATTGAAAAAGCCGTTGAAGACGAAGCTCGCAGTAAAAAAATCCCATTACAGAAAGCCCAGCAAAATGCCGTGGCGATGATGGAAGAGATTGCCGCCAACTTCTCTTATGAAGCTGTGCGACTGACTGACCGCGTACTAGGCTGGACATGGAACCGCTTATACCAAGGGATCAACGTTCAACACGCTGAGCGCGTTCGCCAGCTGGCGCAAGATGGCCACGAAATTGTGTATGTGCCCTCTCACCGTAGCCATATGGACTACCTGCTGCTTTCTTATGTGCTTTATCACCAAGGTTTGGTGCCACCACACATTGCGGCGGGTATTAACCTGAACTTTTGGCCAGCCGGCCCGATTTTCCGTCGTTTAGGCGCATTCTTTATTCGCCGTACGTTCAAGGGCAATAAACTCTATTCTACCGTATTCCGAGAATACCTCAGTGAGCTATTTGCTCGCGGCTATTCCATTGAATACTTTGTGGAAGGAGGTCGTTCACGTACAGGTCGCTTACTGGAACCGAAAACCGGTACCTTGTCGATGACCCTACAAGCGATGCTACGCGGAGACTCCCGCCCTATCACCATCGTCCCTATCTATATTGGTTACGAGCATGTGATGGAAGTAGGCACTTACGCGAAAGAGCTGCGCGGTGCTGAGAAAGAGAAAGAAGGCTTCTTCTCCATGGTGCGTGGTCTGCGTAAACTGCGTAATTTAGGTCAAGGCTATGTGAACTTTGGGCAACCAATTTCACTGACCCAATACTTAAATAACCGCGTACCAAATTGGCGTGAATCTATTGACCCAATTGAGCCACAGCGCCCAAGCTGGTTAAACCCAACCGTCAGCAGCTTAGCCGATAACATTATGGTGAATATCAATAATGCGGCGGCGGCCAACGCAATTAACTTGTGTTCTACGGCACTGTTGGCTTCACGTCAGCGCTCTCTCACTCGTGAACAACTGCTTGAGCAAATCGAGTGCTATCTGCAGCTACTGCGCAATGTGCCTTACACTGCCGATGCAACCACGCCGAACAAAACGGCTGAAGAGCTGCTTGAACACGCTTTGCAGATGAATAAGTTTGAAGTCGAAAAAGACAGCATAGGGGATATTATTATTCTGCCACGCGAAAATGCCGTCTTAATGACCTATTACCGTAACAATATTCATCACTTACTGGTTCTGCCTTCGCTTATCGCCAGCATTGTGCTGCACCATGAGCGCATTAGCCGTGACGCAATTCACCAGCAAGTTGCGCTGATTTATCCATTCCTGAAAGCTGAGCTGTTTATGCGTTATGACGCAAATGCGCTCACGGAAACGGTGGATACATTGATTGATGAGCTGAACAGCCAACAGCTGATCTGCGTGAAAGATGATAATATGGTGGTGTTAAAACCTCGCCGTATCCGTCCTTTACAGCTACTGGCCGCGGGTGTTCGTGAGACACTGCAACGCTACGCCATCACGCTGTCATTGCTCAATGCAAGACCAGAAGTCAGCCGCAATACGCTGGAGAAAGAAAGTCGTATGCTCGCTCAGCGTCTGTCCGTTCTTCACGGTATTAACGCCCCTGAATTCTTTGATAAAGCCGTGTTCTCAACACTGGTCGCCACACTCAAAGAAGAAGGCTACATCGATAATAACGAGAACGATATTTTCTCGACGAATGCGAAGAACTTGTACGCTGTGCTTGCACGCTTGATGTCACCGGAAATCCGTTTGACCATTGAGAGCGTTAGCCAAACTGAAGAACTTTCTGCACCAAAACCGGCACCGAAAAATACGCCGGAGAATGCTGATGTAGACTCAGAAACGCCTCAAGAGTAATCTCGCAAATCAGTGATATGCACCAACAAAAAAGGGTAATGCATCTGCATTACCCTTTTTCTTATCCCGTTTTAATGGTTAAAAATAGCTAATCACCATACCGATAAACAGAATAAAACCGACATAGTTATTATTCATAAACGCTTTAAAGCACGGCGCTCGTTCCCGGTTCACCATCAATTGCTGCTGATAAACAAACAGCGCAGCAGCTAGCACTAACGAACCATAATAAACCATGCCTAAGTTAGCCAATGAGCCAATCACCACCAGCAAGCCAACCATGACAATTTGTAGTAAACCAATAATCAGCTTGTCATATTGACCGAACAAAATCGCCGTCGATTTCACGCCAATTTTTAAATCATCGTTGCGGTCAACCATCGCATACTGGGTGTCATAAATCACTGACCAGATAATATTCACTAAAAACAGTAACCAACAAACTAATGGTAAGGACTCACTAACGGCTGAGAATCCCATCGGGATTGACCAGCCAAATGCAGCCCCCAATACGACTTGAGGTAAATGGCTCACGCGTTTTACAAACGGGTAGATCCACGCTAGCGCTAAGCCTGCGACCGATAACCAGATAGTCATGGTATTCAAACTCAATACCAATAAGAAAGAGAGCCCCACCAGCGCAGCAAATAGGATTTTTGCTTCTTTTTCCGTGACATCACCGCTAGGCAGTGGTCGGTGTTTGGTTCTTTCTACGTGCCCATCGAAATTACGATCAGCAAAATCATTGATAACACAGCCTGCGGCACGCATTAAAAATACACCTGCCGTAAAGACAATCAGAATATGCAAACTTGGCGTGCCTTGGGCGGCAATCCACAGCGCCCAATAGGTTGGCCACAGTAATAACAGTGAGCCAATAGGTCTATCAATACGCATTAAACGGCTGTATGCATGCCATTTACTTAGCGCCATACTTCCCTCCACGTTGTCGTGCTCCTTTATGCTTCTATTTTACCCATAAACGTTATTTGAATTATGTTAGATAGTTATCTATATGCAGGTGATTCAGGTAAAAATATTTCGGTTAATAATAATGGTTTTTCGGACAATCTTAGTAAGGAGCGGCGTACCCAGCGGTCAGCGCTGGATCCCATTTCAATATAATCTCGGGTTAGGTTTTCATGACTAAAGAGGTAGCGCCCTAATGGGACTCGCCCAATATCCACTAATTGTTTGTCATTATCGGTGAGCGTCTCTTCTGGGATCAGCGTTCTGCCAATCAACCAAGGGATATTATCCCCATACATAATCACTTCCCGTAGCCAATAACGCTCACTAATTGGTAAGCATTTTTGTTCGTCGGCGGTGAGCATATCCAGTGAGATATAGCGTTCTAAATAAGGTATTACCGTCACTTTCTGACTATGCTGCTCAAACCGCTTGGTCATCGAGCCCTGCTCTTGCAACCAATCTAATACACTTTCAGGAACACTCTCGTCGCCCTCTTCTAACCAGTTTATCGGGTGAGAGGTAAAAATCGTTTCAGGCATTCAATCAAATTCCACCATAGTAATTATGGTTATCCCCTGATTGCTACTCCAGCGTGTTAACGTCTAGCGCGTTAAAGCCACAACCAGCATCGTTCATCTAAATTATTGGGCGATAGGATAGCACGTTGTTATTGTGCAAGGTTAAAGATAGATAACAATTTATATAAAAAGTCGCTAATTCAACACAAATTGTAAAAGTTTTGTGAAAAATATTTGATTTATAATGAGTTAGCTTAAAAATCGTATTTTATTAGGATACTAATAGCCTGCCAATCACAGGCTATTAGTCGCTTAAAAAAACGCCATTAACGCCAGTTTTTATAGCAATTAATCAGCCCGTTGGTGGAGCTATCATGGCTCGCCACCGCTTGACTATTTTCCAATTCAGGCAGAATACGGCTCGCTAATTGCTTACCTAACTCTACACCCCATTGGTCAAAGGTGAAAATATTCAAAATTGCACCTTGGGTGAAGATTTTATGCTCATACATTGCGATCAACGCCCCTAATGAATACGGCGTGATCTCTTTAAGCAGAATAGAGTTAGTTGGGCGATTACCTTCAAATACTTTGTAAGGTGCTACATACTCCATCTCTTCAACGGTTTTACCTTGCGCGGCAAATTCTGCATCCACCACTTCGCGGGTTTTACCGAAGGCTAGCGCTTCAGTCTGTGCGAAGAAGTTAGACAGCAATTTAGCGTGGTGATCGCCCAGCGGGTTGTGTGTCACTGCCGGCGCAATAAAGTCACATGGGATCATTTTTGTCCCTTGGTGAATCAACTGGTAAAACGCATGTTGCCCGTTAGTTCCCGGTTCACCCCAAATAATTGGACCTGTTTGGTAAGTGACTGCATTGCCATTACGGTCAATATATTTTCCGTTTGATTCCATATTGCCTTGTTGGAAATAGGCAGCAAAGCGATGCATGTATTGGTCGTATGGAAGAATCGCTTCAGTTTCTGAGCCAAAAAAGTTGTTGTACCAGATGCCGATCAGCGCTAATAAAACGGGGATATTGCTTTCTAGAGGCGCTTGCGTGAAGTGCTTATCCATTGCATGAGCACCGCTCAGTAATTGAACGAAATTCTCATAACCGATGGATAAAATGATAGACAAACCAATCGCTGACCACAGAGAGTAACGACCGCCAACCCAATCCCAGAACTCGAACATATTATTGGTATCAATACCAAATTTTGCGACTTGCTCACTGTTCGTTGAGAGCGCCACAAAATGCTTCGCGATATGTTTTTCATCTTTGGCAAACGTCAATAACCACTCACGCGCTGAATGCGCATTGGTCATGGTTTCTTGCGTTGTGAAAGTTTTCGATGCAATCAGGAATAACGTAGTTTCAGGATTGAGATCCTTCAATGTTTCTGCAATTTGAGTACCATCAACGTTAGAAACAAAGTGCATATTTAAATGGTTTTTATAAGGACGCAGCGCCTCAGTCACCATAAATGGCCCCAGATCTGAGCCACCAATCCCAATGTTCACCACATCAGTAATGGCTTTACCTGTGTATCCTTTCCACTCGCCACTAATAATACGCGCGCTGAACTGCTGCATTTTTTCCAGCACAGCGTTCACTTCTGGCATCACATCTTTGCCATCCACCAGCACTGGGGTATTGTCGCGGTTACGTAATGCGGTATGCAGTACGGCACGGTCTTCAGTACGGTTGATTTTCTCACCACTGAACAGACTTTTGATTGCATCTTCCAGTTGCGTTTCTTTGGCTAATGCCAAAAGTTTGTCCAATGTCTCTTGTGTAATACGGTTTTTGGAGAAATCCACTAAGATTTGGTCATCAAAAGTGGCTGAAAACTTCGTAAAGCGCTGTTCATCTTGTGCAAATAAGTCACGCATATGCACATTTTTCATGTCTGCAAAATGCTGCTCTAGCGCTCGCCATGCCGCCGTCTGGCTTGGATTGATACTTTTCATGTATAACACCTCCAAAACAATTTCAAATAATAATAGATTGTAACTCGCCGAGGACACGAAGCTTATCGGTTTTCTGCGTTCTCATAATCTGCTGTTGTTAGGTCTATTCTCCCAAACCTAACGCCAACTGTCATCTCATCCCCAAAAGGATTAAAAAAAGAAAAGGTATTGGGAAAACCGATAATCATTTGCCCATCATTAGAATTACTGATTTGCCTCGATTCATTATTGACGATACGTGCCAAAGTCGATAAATCTATTACTCCAACGTATTTCAAGCTGTTGATGTAGTGCCTCATTCGGCCAGCGCCGCAGGAATTATTTTGGGTTCATGCATTATTTAAAGATAGGCGGTTTAATTAAAGGGATTGGAAAAATGAATACAGTAGCTGGCAGTAATCAGTTTGTTATCGCAAAATTCGGTGGCACAAGCGTCGCTAACTTCGACGCCATGAATAAAAGTGCAGACATCGTACTGGCAAATGATCACGTTCGTGTGGTTGTGCTTTCCGCAAGTGCGGGGATCACCAACTTGCTCATTGAACTCGCTGAAGGCTGCGACACTGATAAACGCAACGAGCTACTGCAAAGAGTTAAACAGACTCAATATGACATTATCGAACACTTGCAAACGGCGAACGTGATCCGCGAAGAAATCGACCGTCTACTTGAGAATATCGCCCATTTAGCTGATTCCGCCTCTCTGGCCACTTCCGATGCCCTAACGGATGAAATGGTCAGCCACGGCGAGATTATGTCTACATTACTGTTTGTGGAAGTGTTGCGTCAGCGTGGGGCATCCTCACAGTGGTTTGATGTCCGTAAAGTGATGAGAACCAATGAAAGCTTTGGGCGCGCTGAGCCGGATCTTGAACAGCTACAACTGCTCGCACAGCAGCAGTTACTTCCACGCTTAGCCGAGTCAATTGTTATCACTCAAGGGTTTATTGGTCGTGATGCCAAAGGGCGCACCACCACACTAGGGCGCGGAGGAAGTGACTATACCGCGGCCTTACTGGCTGAAGTATTAAACCTATCCCGCGTGGATATTTGGACCGATGTACCTGGCATTTACACCACCGACCCTCGCGTAGTGCCGAATGCCCAAAAAATCGATGAAATCGCCTTTGATGAAGCGGCTGAAATGGCGACTTTCGGCGCCAAAATTCTGCACCCAGCCACTTTATTACCGGCGGTGCGTGCGGGGATCCCTGTATTCGTCGGCTCTAGTAAAGCCCCAGAAGCGGGTGGGACTATTGTCAACGATCAAACGGAAAACCCACCGCAATTTAGAGCGCTCGCACTACGCCGCAAACAAACGTTACTGACGCTGCACAGTTTGAAAATGCTGCATGCACGTGGTTTCCTTGCAGAGATTTTTACTATCTTGCTGCGCCATAATATTTCCGTGGATTTGATCACCACATCGGAAGTGAGTGTTGCATTGACATTAGATACAACTGGCTCAACAGGCACTAATGGTAGCTTACTGACCAATGCCTTAATGACCGAATTATCCGCGCTGTGCCGCGTAGAAGTGGAAGAAAACCTTGCTCTAGTGGCGATTATTGGCAACCAACTTTCGCAAGTGAACGGACTCGGCAAACAGATTTTCGGCGCCCTGGAATCCTTTAATATTCGCATGATCAGTTACGGTGCTAGCAGCCATAATATTTGTCTGCTTGTGCCGGGTAAGGACGCGGAAGAGATTGTTCGCACGCTGCACAATAATCTTTTTGAGTGATAGCGAATAGCTATCCATTAATAACAACGCGCCATGAAACGATAACGGGCAATCTTTTGATTGCCCGTTTGACTTGCTAATAAAAATAAATTTAACGACTTAGGAAAGAAGTAATCAGCCCACTAAACGTCGACTCACCCGCAAAAGCATAGGTGCTTTTTAGCTCTTCTCCGCGAATATCCGCAAAGCGCGCTAACGCTAATTCTTTGCTATTCGCCTCTATTTCTTCAAACTGCTTCTGATAACCCGCACTCAGCAACTCTGACGCTTTTTGGGTTTCCTTCATCTCTAACGCAACAACTTCGTCGGATTTAATAAAAAAACAATAAGTGCTCATTTGACACCTCATTTTTTCATACTCAAAAAACAACTAAACTCGTTCTAATCTAATGGAGAGATTTACAACAAAGACTCAACAAAGAACCAGTTAATAAAACTATACTTCATTATTTAGCTAAATAAAAATAGCTTCCTAATTCACAAAGATTGATAAATTTTATGGTGTAGATATACGTAGTTTCTATTCAAAAATAGATAAGAAAAAGTGTAATTAAAGTAATTCCTAAGAATATCAAAATGATATTTGTAAATATGATAAGAATTGAAATAGACATTGATGATTGAAAGCCAATAGTATTTATAAGGTTATTGGCTTTCAAATAAAATAGAATGGATCTTTTTATTAACTCATTTTTTAGAAGGTAATGAATCTTTTACACTTTCTGTATATTGCAGCATATTCGCTTTTGCATTATGGTCTTTTTGCAATAATGCTAAGTTATTTTTCGCGGTCACATTACCCAGTTTATCTGCACGCTCAAACCACATAATGGCACGGAAAATATTTTGACTGCCACCTTCTCCTCGAGCATACATAACACCGAGGTTATTTTGCGCATCACTGTTTTCTTTGAATGCCGCAGACTCCAAAAGCTCTCGTGCTTTTTGGCTATCTTGCTGAACTCCAGTTCCAGTCAGGTAGAAAATCGCTAACTGGTTTTTTGCTTCCATATTGTCTTCTTTAGTGGCTTCCAGCCATTTCACAATCTGCTGGATCTCAACATCCTTCAACTGACCCGCCAAGTATAAATTCGCTAACTTTAATTGTGCGTCAACAATATCTGAATCGGCTAATTCGATATACCACTGGGTCGCTTTGGCCATATCAGGCTTAACGCCGCCAAGACCTTTTTCATAATACTCGGCCACTTTCATGGCAGCTTCAGCCGACTCATTATCCGCTGCCATTTGGTACCATTTGAAGGCTTCGCTCAGGTCTTGCCCAACGCCATCGCCTGTCTCATACGCTTGCGCTAACGCATATTGAGCGGAAAACTCACCTTGGTTCGCCGCACGTTTATACCAGTACACGGCTTGGTAATTATTCTGCTCAACGAGCGGATGACCTTTGCTGTAAAAGTCCCCCATGTTTTTTTGTGCAACTGGGGAGCCCATATTCGCGGCTTGGCGGTACAGGTAAATCGCCGTGTCCTCATCTTTTTCCATGCCTTCGCCATTCTCATACATCACGGCTAAGTTGTTCACGGCAGAGGCTACGCCATTACGTGCACTGCGCTCATACCATGTAAAAGCTTTATTGTAGTCAATATCACCACCAAGCCCATCATGGTAAAACAGCCCAATGGCAAACTGTGCATATTCTTGCTCTTGCTCTGCAGCCTCATAATACCAAGCACGTGCTTGTTTATAGTCTTTTTCGACGCCTAAACCACGCTCAAATAAATAGCCCATCGCATATTGGCAATATGCATCACCTTTTTCAGCGCATTTACGGTACCAGTTACCCGCTTGCTCATAATCCTTTTTGCGCTGCGCCAGCATACCGATGTAGTAATCACCATCATTACTATTTAGATCAGAAGCTTTCTTAAACCAGTAATAGGCTTTATTTTCATCAGCATCGAGAAAATCTGTGCCATCCAAATACGCGACACCCACGTCAATCATGGCATCAACTTTGCCCGCATTAGCCTCTTTAATGCTACTTTGGAAATCAGTTGGAAGGTTGCTTGGCTCAGTCACTTCAAGGGCTTTAGGTAAAGGTTCAACTAAAGCAGAATCCGCCTGAGGCGTTAAAACCACAGGGGCGATAATTGGGGTAGATGATTGGTTAGCAGCCGCTTTGGTTGGCTGATTATGAAACGAACCCGACTCTATTGGCTCTGCTTGCACATAAGGGGCACAGATAATGCAGAAACTAAATAAGAGAGAGGGTAATTTCATGACATTTACTCACAGCTTGGCATTGACCACTGCTATATAAGATATCATTCCCATACAAAAATCATAAGGACTATAAGCAGAAAATAACCAAATGAAGTGAATTTTTAAGAAAATAATTTGGGTGATTATCGTAATTGATTATAAAACGAGCTAATCACCCTCTAATTAATAATTAAATTGTCTTAATGCGGAAAATTAATTAACGCGATATCCACCATGCTTACTGGCAAATAAATTAAACTTACCCCACTCAATTAAAATCAATTCCAATTTTTGATGACTAATTTTGCATAGCGTCGATATTTGGGAAACCACAAAATGGTTTTCACCCACTAACTCTTCTGAAAATACCTCGGCAATTAATTCACTCTCTTTCGCTGTAATTAACCAACCATCATTGGTCGCAAATTTATGAACCGGAACCATACCTTCTTTGGTACTTTCTTTAGAGAGTAACTTATCTTCCGCTTGTTGGGCTTGATAAAACGCGTCGATTTCTTCTTGTGAAGGGATCGGCTCAACCCGCTCTTGGTTTTCCAAGAACAGATAAATTTCTTCTGCTCTTGCTGGCGTTAACTCGCTTCTTAACCAAATTTGGTTAAAGCAATGTTCCGTCAATGAATCTTCAGTATCCAATTTGTCCATGATTTGCAAAATACTCATCATGGCACTCACCGCATCTTCGCTCATCATAAACGTGTCTGGTGCGGCGCTATTTTGGATCTGATAAGGATAAACTACCGAGGACGGCAGTTTTCCTTCAATTATAAATTCATAGCTCATCATTTGCTCCCAATAGATTTCCTACCTATAAGATGGAGGCGAATAACTGAAAAATCAATCTTCTGGATCAAATCAATCTTCTGGATCATAGCCGAGGTTCGGTGCTAACCAGCGTTCTAATTCTGCGACCGTCATTCCTTTGCGTTTAGCATAATCTTCAATTTGATCTTTTTGCACCTGCGCCACCGCAAAATATTTACTATCAGGGTGACTAAAGTACCAACCCGACACCGAGGCTCCCGGCCACATAGCGTAAGAGCTGGTCAGTTTCATACCAATTTTGTCTTCCACATTCAGGAGTTGCCAGATTTTTTCCTTTTCTGTGTGTTCAGGACAAGCGGCATAACCCGGCGCAGGGCGAATGCCTTGATAATTTTCACGGATCAACTCTTCGTTGCTCAGCGCTTCATCCGGTGCATAGCCCCAATACTGGGTTCTCACTTGTTGATGCAGATATTCCGCAAAAGCTTCGGCCAAGCGATCAGCCAAGGCTTTCACCATGATTTTATTATAATCATCGTGGGCATCCTCATACTGCTGTGCCAGAGCATCCTCTTCTAACCCACCGGTCACTGCAAACGCACCGATATAGTCCGCTTGGCCACTCTCTTTCGGTGCCACAAAATCGGATAAACAGTAGTTAGGAAAATCGGTTTTCAACGTTTGTTGGCGTAAATTCAGTGCAACCGCTTGGACTTCATCCCGAGCAGAGGAGCGATAGATTTCCACATCATCCACTACGCTGTTTGCAGGGAAAATGCCAAAAATCCCTTTTGGCGTCAGTAATTTTTGGCTATCCAGCGTGTCGAGCATCGCATTGGCATCCGCCAACAATTTGCGCGCCTCTTCCCCGACGACTTCATCTTCCAGAATTCGCGGATATTTACCTGCCAATGACCATGTCATAAAGAATGGCGTCCAGTCGATATAGTCACGCAATGTTTTAATCGATGCCGTCACTTCTTGAACGCCTAGGAATTTAGGAACCGGAGGCTGGTACTGTTGCCAGTCAATATTCACCCCATTAGCGCGAGCGGCTTCTAATGTGACGGGTGGCGTTCTTGGTTTTTTGCGCCCATGTTGCAGGCGAACCGTGTCATATTCACGACGCGTTCGGGCTACAAACTCGGCTTTTTGGGTTGCTGAAAGTAATGCGGCAACGACACCCACTGTACGGGATGCGTTCTGCACATAGACCGTGGGCCCTGAATAGTTTTGCTCGATTTTCACGGCAGTATGGGCTTTCGAGGTGGTTGCGCCACCAATCAATAGCGGTAAGGTAAACCCTTGTCGCTCCATCTCTTTTGCCACATGCACCATCTCATCTAACGACGGTGTAATCAGCCCCGATAAACCAATAATATCGACGTTTTGTTCACGAGCGGTTTTCAGGATCGTTTCACATGGCACCATAACGCCTAAATCAATGATTTCATAGTTATTACACTGCAGAACGACGCCCACGATATTTTTACCAATGTCGTGCACATCCCCTTTCACCGTCGCTAATAATACTTTACCAGCACTGCTGCCCGACTGTTTTAGCTCTTGAATATACGGCTCTAAGTACGCCACGGCTTGCTTCATCACTCGAGCGGATTTCACCACTTGAGGCAGGAACATTTTTCCTTCCCCAAACAGGTCGCCCACCACATTCATGCCGTTCATTAACGGGCCTTCGATCACCTCGATTGGGCTTGATGCGCGTTGGCGAGTTTCTTCCGTATCTTGGATAATAAATTCCGTGATCCCTTTCACTAGCGAGTATTCCAGTCGTTTTTCGACCTCCCAACTGCGCCATTCCGCTTGTTGAACTTGCTGCTCTTGTCCCCCTGTTCTACGGTATTTTTCAGCCAGTTCCAGTAATTTTTCAGTACCGTCTTCTCGGCGATTGAGGATCACATCTTCTACTGCGTTTTTAAGCTCGGCAGGAAGATCGTCATAAATGGCCAGTTGCCCCGCATTGACGATCCCCATATCCATCCCATTGCGGATCGCGTGGTACAAGAAAACCGCGTGAATGGCTTCACGTACCGGATCATTGCCTCGGAATGAGAAAGAGACGTTTGATACCCCACCGGAGATCAATGCATGGGGCAGCTGATCTTTAATATCTTTACAGACTTCAATAAAATCAACGGCATAGTTATTGTGTTCTTCAATCCCCGTAGCAACCGCAAAAATATTCGGGTCAAAAATAATATCTTCAGGCGGGAAACCGACCGTTTCCGTCAATATTTGGTATGCGCGGCGGCAAATTTCGATTTTGCGCTCGCGGGTATCTGCTTGCCCCACTTCATCGAACGCCATCACCACCATCGCCGCACCATATTTGCGGACTAATTTGGCATGTTCAATAAAGGTATCAACCCCCTCTTTCATGGAGATGGAGTTCACGATCCCTTTACCCTGAATGCACTTCAGGCCTTTTTCGATCACATCCCATTTTGAGGAATCGATCATAATAGGCACCCGTGCAATATCCGGCTCCCCCGCGATCAAATTCAGAAAACGCACCATCGCCGCGTGAGAATCTAGCATTCCCTCATCCATATTAATGTCGATGATCTGCGCGCCGTTTTCCACTTGTTGGCGAGCGATATCCAGGGCTTCTTGGTAATTTTCTTCTTTAATTAAACGCTTGAATTTTGCCGAGCCTGTGACATTAGTACGCTCTCCCACGTTCACAAACAGAGACTGCGCACCAATATTCAGCGGCTCTAAACCGGATAAACGACATTCCACTGGCAATTTTGGCAACTGGCGAGGTTTAAGCCCCTCAACGGCTTGCGCCATTTTTTGGATATGAAGTGGCGTGGTACCACAGCATCCACCGACAATATTTAAAAAGCCAGCTTCCGCCCATTCGCGGATCTGCTGCGCCATATTTTTGGCATCAAGATCGTATTCACCGAATGCATTCGGTAATCCTGCATTGGGGTGGGCGCTAACATAGCACTCTGAAATACGCGATAATTCAGCGATATATTGACGAAGCTCATCAGGCCCCAGTGCACAGTTAAGCCCGAATGATAGCGGCTGAGAGTGACGCAATGAGTTATAAAATGCTTCCGTGGTTTGCCCTGATAAGGTGCGCCCCGAGGCATCAGTGATAGTCCCTGAAATCATCACCGGCAAGTGGATCCCAAGGGCTTCAAATTCAGTTTCTACAGCAAAAATCGCCGCTTTTGCATTTAATGTGTCAAAGATAGTTTCGATCATGATCAGATCGACACCGCCCGTAATCAGCGATCGTGTGGATTCGCGATAGGCATCCACCAGCTGATCAAACGTCACGTTGCGATAGGCCGGATCATTCACATCAGGGGAGATCGATGCCGTACGGTTTGTTGGTCCCAGAACCCCAGCCACATAGCGTGGTTTTTCTGGGGTTTTACGTGTCCACTCATCGGCACATTCACGCGCAAGGCGAGCTGCGGTTTCGTTGATTTCCGCAGAAAGGGCTTCCATTTTATAATCCGCCATCGCAATGGTGGTGGAGTTAAATGTATTGGTTTCAACAATATCCGCTCCTGCCGCAAAATATTGGCTATGGATATCGCGAATAATCTCGGGCTGGGTGAGCACAAGTAAATCATTATTGCCTTTCAAATCACTTGGCCAATCGGCAAAACGTGCGCCGCGAAACTGCTCTTCAGAGAGTTTATGGCGTTGGATCATCGTTCCCATCGCACCATCTAGGACGAGAATTCTATTTTTTAGTTGTTGTTCTAATTGGTTTTTCTTGCTGGACACTGCACTGTCCTCCTGAAAATGATAATCCCTCGGCTTAATCTGCCCCATGCTGTGACTTCGCACAGCTAACTTGCTAAAACGTCAATGAATTGAAAATAAACTAAATTTGTATAAATCACATCCTACCATAACTTCAGAAGAGAAAATTCTTCGTTATGATGAGAGTTTTTCAGGTTGCCAAAGATCGACTTTTTGCTGATCCGATGAGTATTTTTGAATGAAATCATTCATAATAGAAACGAATATTCATTCCTGTCAGGAGACACTTGATGGCGGCTACACCCATTACTAAAAAAATAAAGAAGGCAAAAGGACCTGCGAGTGGCGCTACGGCTGCCGGACAAGTTCAATCCTTAAGCCGTGGACTGACGCTTTTGGAATACATTTCTGAATCAACTGGGGGGATCGCTCTCACCGATTTAGCCCTTCAAGCCGGCTTACCTAATTCCACGACTCACCGCTTATTAATGACCCTCGAACAGCACGGTTTTGTGCGCCAGACAGGGGATCTCGGGCTGTGGGTCATCGCTTCTCATGCCTTTATCATTGGCAGTAGCTTCCTTGAAAGTCGTAATTTATTAGCCCTTGTCCATCCGATATTACGCCGTTTGATGGAAGAATCTGGTGAAACCGTCAATTTAGCGATTTTAGATCACACGGAATATGACGCTGTGATTGTTGACCAAGTACAATGTAATGCACTAATGCGTATGTCTGCCCCGATTGGCGGAAAACTGCCGTTACATGCATCAGGTGCAGGAAAAGCGTTTATTGCCAATTTGCCTGAAGAACAGCTAATTCCATTACTGGGTAAAAAAGGCTTACATGCCTATACACCGCATACATTAACTAACCCCTCCGCATTGAAAGAAAATCTGCAACAAGCTAAAAAACAAGGATTTTCTTATGATGATGAAGAACATGCGCTGGGGTTAAGATGTATTGGTGCCTGTATTTATGATGAACATAAAGAGGCATTTGCCGCGATCTCAATTTCTGGACCACTTTCGCGGATCACTGATGATCGGGTAACCGAGCTAGGAGCGATGGTGATCAAAGCTGCTAAAGAAATCAGCCATGAATATGGCGCTAATCGCTAGTAAGTAAAAGTGCGGGATCTCCCCGCACTTCTTCAATTAATCATGTTACTGACGGGTTAATCACCCTGTTGACCGGATGCGCTTTCCGATTTATTCGATTTCAAAGATTGTTTGAATTTCGGCATATTGCGATATTTTTCAATCAAAGCTAAAGCGATAGCTTCCGTTTCCGCATCTGCCCGCCCATCAATATCCCGTGAACGATAATGCATTTGGAATGCACGCAACGTCTGCTTCGTTTCTTTATCTAATTTTCCTGTCAGTGGGATCCCCGCATAGCCATAAAACTTCAATGCTTTTTGTAGGTTTAATACACTGACAGGAGCATTAATTTGTCGCCCAGCTAAATACTTATTGACGGTTTGAGGGTCAGGCCAAGCACCAATCCCATGCAACGCTAATGATTGCCACGGAAATGCACGCCCCGGATCTTGTTTACGCAGCGGTGCGATATCACTATGGCCAATGACATTTTCTGGAGGAATGTCATAACGTTGCATGATGTCTTTCAATAGTGGGATCAATGCATCTATCTGTGAGTCATTAAAAGGCGGCCAGATATCTTGACCATTTTTTCTCACCAAACCTTCATTAACGATTTCAATACCAATCGAGCTATCATTAAGTCCATGATGATATTGCCAGCGGCTATCCCCTGCGTGCCACGCTTTCAAACGCTCAGGAACGAGTTGTAAAATAACAGGCTGACCATTTTTTTGTGCAGGCTGACTAGGAATGAGGTAGTGGGAACTCACCTTTCCTTTCGTTAATATTTTAATTGAGTGGGCATCATCAGAAACAGTGTAATGCAGAACAATAAATTGAATGCGCTCACTGGTATTCTGTGACGGGTAACTCTGATCGAGATAGTAACCCGTTTTTGAAGGTGTCGTTGAACAACCGACAAGTAGGAATATGACAAATATCCATATTGCCCTAGCCATTTAAAACTGCCCTTTTTCCATGTTGAATTGTCGCACATTTAAGCACACCGCCCTCGATAAAACCATGAGAACTTTTCACAAAGAATCGTCTTAAATATGAGCAAATATAAAAAAAAGAGTAAACTAAATGAATCAAAAAAAGCAAAACATGAATACTTTTATAAAAAAGCTAATCGAATTTAATCGTTATCTGCTTTTATCATTTAAAAGCAGAATCATCAGATTCATGATATTTAATTATTAACTTTAAGATAGAATTAACAATTAAAATCATTTAATCATTATAATTTTTTTAATCTATAAAACTTTAAGGGAAGTGAAAATAAATTAAAAACTAGCCAGAGCCACCTCACTAGAATTATCTTTCTCTTTCTCAAATTGACGTGCAATCATAGTGGTAATTTCATGAATATCAATTTCAAGTAAAATAGCAATCTCGATTAATTTATCTAAACTCAGCTTATTCACACCCAGTTCATATCGAGATACCTGCTGCTGACTTAGCTGAATAATAGCCGCTAACTCCTGACCTGATAACCCTTTACTTACTCTAGCCTTACGAAGATGATTGCCAAGCAAAGCATAAATATTTTGTTTTTCTGACATGTACATGCTCACCCCAATATAAAGAACCCAATCAAACATTAACGGGCATTATAAAAACAATCTGTTTTTTTTAAAATAGATAAAAACAATAAAATTAACTATTATTGATAGGAATTTAAGGTGCCATTATGATTTTAATTTTTAATCCTTACTACTCCTAGTTGTAATTCATTGCTTTATAAAAAATTTTTTAATGTCACTCGTTGCTTTAACCTTGTGAAACTATTATTAAAACATCTCTAATTTAATAATGTTTTACAATTTAAATAGTTATGGCAATAATTAGTAACTAAAAATCACTTGTACTTACGTTTTAAGTTTATTTTAAAAATTAAAATTTATTTAAAATAATGTCATACGTCATCAGCATTAAAAAATAAGTCATTAGCGGGCTTAACTTTCAAACCAACTTATCTAAATACCATAATTCCACTTTTTCCTTGAAGATAAGAAAATAGTTCGACATCCATTACCCGTAAATTTTTTCGTTGCGAAGAAGCATGGCGAAATATCACTTTTTCGCCATCTCTAATAACAACACCCACATGGGTGACATCCAATCCTGATGCAGGGGAATAAATACCAATGTAATCCCCTGTTTTTAACTGCTTCAGTAATTTTCTATCAATAAATCGAGTTGGGATATAACCAATCACTCTTGGTGTTATTTTAACCGTAGCAATAATAGGATCACCGTTACTTTTTTTATTAAGTTGTTTATTAACAAAAATAGTGTGGGGGCTCAATTGAGCCGTTATATCAGAGACCACTTTATGATCCCCTTCTGCCCAATCCGAAAAGAAATGACGACGTTGATTAAATGCGACTTTTGCATCGACATAGCGTACTTTCTCTAAATATGAGGCAAATTGTTCAGCATCCTCTGCATACTTAAAGGCTTCGCTATACTCAATGAATGTCATGCAATCAACGGCTTTTAAGTCAATGATTAACCGTTCCGTTGAGAATGCATCCCTATTTAAAGTGCGATTATTGTAGGGAGTGCCCAACAAAGTGGCGGTTGCATTTGCCATTTTTTGCTCAGCATAACTACCTTGGCTAGCTGAAATCGCCTTCTCTAATACACCGTAAGAACCTGTGGTTAAAACCACTTCAGGCACTTCTGTCGCTTGAACGCTGCTTGAGCACAACCAAAAAACGCCTAACAGCCACCCAAGCGAACTCCGTTTTTTCAACCCAGCCATGTTTCCCTACTTGATTTTTATCTCAATGCCATTGACCAACTCATTATAGTTATTATTTATCATTCTGTTAGGCTGAAATGGTCACGATTACTCCCAAATTACTCCCCGATCCTCTTCTTGATTCAGATCACAGATATGTCGAAATCTTCATTTTGATCATTGCAACAATTGTTTTTTCATTGAACAATGTTACCGGTAACATAAAGAGTACTGTTTGTATAATGGAGCCATTATCATGAGCAAAAATATTTCTGACGTCACTCCTTCAACGAAGGTCAATGACCCTATTTTACAGATCACCCAACGTATCATCGCGCGCTCGAAAGAGAGTCGAAAAGCGTATCTCGAAAAAATTGAACAGGCTCGTAGCAGTACTGTACATCGCGCTGAATTAGCGTGTGGGAATCTGGCTCATGGTTTTGCTGCCTGCCAAAGCGAAGAAAAAAGTATTCTCAAAAGTATGACTCGTTCCGATATCGCTATCATTAACTCCTATAACGACATGCTTTCCGCTCATCGCCCCTATGACCGCTACCCTGACCAATTGAAACAAGCGCTACTAGAAAATGGTGCGATTGGGCAAGTAGCTGCGGGTGTTCCTGCCATGTGCGATGGTGTTACCCAAGGGCAAGATGGTATGGAACTCTCATTACTGAGCCGCGATGTTATCGCGATGTCCACTGCCATCGGGCTTTCCCACAATATGTTCGATGGCGCGCTCTATTTAGGGATCTGCGATAAAATTGTTCCGGGGCTGATGATGGGCGCGCTCTCTTTTGGGCACCTACCCGCGGTTTTTGTCCCCGCAGGCCCCATGAGCACTGGCTTACCCAACAAAGAAAAAGTGAGAATTCGTCAGCTATACGTTGAAGGGAAAGTTGACCGCAATGCATTACTTGATGCTGAAGCCGCGTCCTATCACAGCATTGGTACCTGCACATTTTACGGAACCGCAAACTCTAACCAAATGGTGATGGAAGTGATGGGGTTACACTTACCTGGCTCTTCCTTTGTTCCACCAGATTCCCCATTACGAGATGAACTCACTCGTGCTGCGGCTCGCCAAATTACACGCCTTACTGAGCAATCAGGAAATTATTTACCGATTGGTAAACTGGTTGATGAAAAAGTGATTGTAAATGGTATTGTGGCGCTTCTGGCAACAGGGGGATCCACCAATCTCACCATGCATCTGGTGGCGATTGCACGCGCCGCCGGCATCATTATCAATTGGGATGATTTTTCTGATCTTTCTGCTGTCGTTCCTCTGATTTGCCGAATTTATCCAAATGGCCAAGCTGAT
This sequence comes from Providencia sp. wls1943, assembly GCF_009706275.1. Classification (NCBI taxonomy): domain Bacteria; kingdom Pseudomonadati; phylum Pseudomonadota; class Gammaproteobacteria; order Enterobacterales; family Morganellaceae; genus Providencia; species Providencia sp. wls1943. Next base: position 11,211 of record NZ_WLTU01000009.1, on the reverse strand, counting down.
ATTAACCAATTCCAAGCGGCCGGTGGCGTTCAGTTGTTGATCCGCCAGCTCCTTGCTAAAGGTTTACTCCATGATGACGTTCACACCGTCGCCGGATTTGGGTTATCACGTTATACCCTCGAACCTTGGTTGGACAACGGTCAATTATCTTGGCGCGAAGGGGCAAAAAATTCTTATGATCTTGAAGTGATTGCTGATATTGATCATCCTTTCTCCCATCACGGTGGGACTAAACTACTGTCTGGAAACCTTGGTCGCGCTGTGATGAAAACGTCAGCCGTTCCCGTTGAAAACCAAGTGATTGAAGCCCCAGCCATCGTGTTCAATAATCAAAATGATATTGCACCGCGTTTTGAAGCAGGCGAATTAGACAGAGACTGCGTCATTGTGGTTCGTTTCCAAGGACCATCTGCGAATGGCATGCCTGAATTACATAAATTAATGCCGCCACTCGGGGTATTATTGGATAAAGGCTATAAAGTGGCATTAGTCACTGACGGGCGATTGTCGGGAGCATCGGGTAAAGTACCTTCTGCTATTCATGTCACCCCAGAAGCTTACAATGGCGGCTTACTCGCCAAAGTCCAAGATGGTGATTTAATTCGCGTTAATGCATTAACGGGAGAAATTGAGCTTCTCGTCGACGAACAAATTTTATCCGCTCGTCAACCTTATCAAGCCGACCTGAGTGCAGAACGAGTGGGTTGTGGTCGAGAGCTGTTTGGTGCATTAAGACAACATTTATCCGGCGCCGAAGAAGGTGCTTGTAGTATTAATGACTGACTGTATTAATGACTGACTGTATTAATTTTTAATTTATACCGCTTACTAGGATTTATTATGAATAATTGGAAAATGACCGCTGAAGATGTTCTAAAACAAGGTCCTGTTGTTCCTGTCATTGTGATCAAGAAACTCGAGCAAGCCGTTCCTTTAGCAAAAGCCTTACTCAAAGGCGGTATCAAAGTATTGGAAGTCACGTTAAGAACGGAATGCGCCATCGAAGCCATCCGACTTATTGCTGAAGAAGTCCCTGAAGCGATTGTGGGTGCTGGTACCGTTATCAATGCAAAACAGCTGGCTGAAGTGACCCAAGCTGGCGCACAATTTGCTATCAGCCCAGGCTTAACGGACGAGTTATTAGCGGCGGCAAACCAAGGCAGCATTCCATTAATTCCCGGAATTTCCACCGTATCGGAATTAATGGCGGGCATGAACTACGGACTTAAAGAATTCAAATTCTTCCCAGCCGAAGCCAATGGTGGCGTGAAAGCGCTCAAAGCGATTGCAGGGCCTTTCTCCCAAGTTCGCTTCTGCCCAACGGGCGGGATCTCCCTCGCAAATTACCGTGATTATCTCGCTCTAGATAGCGTGCTGTGTATTGGTGGCTCATGGTTAGTGCCAGAAGATGCGCTGGAAAATGGCAACTACGATAAAATCACCGAATTAGCACAGCAAGCGGTGCAAGGTGCGCTGTAATTGCTAAGTTATGATGTGAGTGGTTGAGTTATAAAGTGGGTCATTGACCCACTTTCAATCAACTAAGCCGCAGAGATAGCGTGAAGAAATCGACGACAAAAGCGCTGATCTTCCGAGTAAGCAAACACATCTTCGACATACCCATCCAAAATACGTTTTTGCAGTTTTTGCCAATAATCTGCGTTAAATAAATCTTGATGATGCTGCTGTAAATAATCTCTAACTTTCGGGTCTTGGCATAAGAATTGCGCAAATTCTTCGGGGAAAACATCTTGCTCCCGCACACTGTACCAAGGTTCACCGGAGAGCTCTTGCTCAGGGTAAAGCGGCTCAGGAATATGACGGAAATTCACCTCGGTCATATAGCAAATTTCATCATAATCATAAAATACCACCCGACCATGGCGCGTTACCCCAAAGTTTTTAAATAGCATATCCCCTGGGAAAATATTGGCGGCAGCCAGCTGTTTGATGGCGCAGCCATATTCTTCTATTGCGTGATAAAGCTGCTCATCCGACGCTTCATCCATAAAAATATTCAGCGGGATCATCTTTCGTTCCATATAGAGATGACGAATTAATATTTTATCCCCCAGATCTTCAACCTGAGACGGCGCCTCCGTCAGTAACTCAGTCATTAGCTCATCACTCACAAAACGCTTTTCAATAATAAAGTTTTCAAACTCTTGAGTATCCGCCATGCGACCCACTCGGTCGTGCTCTTTGACCATTTGATAACACTCAAGCACTCGAGCTTTAGTCACTTCTTTTTGTGGCGCAAATTTATCTTTAATAATCTTAAATACCCGATCAAATGATGGCGCCGTAAACACCAACATCACCATTCCTTTCACACCAGGCGCGAGTGTAAATTGTTCTCGTGAAAAATTTAAATACGCCAAATATTCTCGGTAATATTCTGTTTTACCGTGTTTTTGGCAACCAATCGCCATATACAATTCAGCGATTGATTTACTGGGTAAGATTTCACGTAACCAGAAAACTAACCCAGCCGGAAATGGCGCATACACCATAAAATAGGAACGAGCGAAGCCAAACACGATGCTCGCGTCATCAAACCCAGTTAAACACGCGTCTACATACATTTTGCCGTCTTCATCATGGTGAATAGGCAATAAGAATGGGTAAACTTGGTGATTGATATATAGCTTCCCAACTAACCATGCGGCTTTATTCCGGTAAAACAGCTCATTCGCCACATGCAATTGAGCACCCTGTTCAACAATCTCAGGAAAGCGCTGCCTTAGCGTTTCCATAATACAGTCAATATCAAAGGCTAAATTTCGCCACGTTAAGCGAATGGGCAACCCACTTAAGATCCCATTAAATACCGTTTCCATGTTCCCATTGAGCTTATATTCGCGAGCTAATGGTCTTGGTAAGGTGCAAAAGCGCCGTGCTGGTTGTGAAGTAAAGATAAACAGATTTTCTTGAGTCAGCTCTCGATGTTGAAACAGCCGGCAATATACTGAATTAAAAAAACTTTCAGCAATTTCAAAACGCGGATAATCCGGCAGTAATGTCGCATAGACCTGTTTGATTCGAGCCAAATTATAAGGGCTGAGCGATTGCACTAGCCCCATACATTGCAGCTGAGCAACGACAAGCCCCACATGATGGTCATACAGCTTTATCCTTTGTTTCATCGCGTGTTGAACCGCATGCCAATCCCCGCGTTCAAAGCGTTCTTGAGCGCCCGAGGTGATTTCAAGAAATCGCCCATATTGCGCATCAAAGCCCTGCAAAATGGTTTGAGCGATGATCTGTTCAGTTTCAAGGGTCATCTTCACTCTCCCAATAAAAAAACAGGCACTTGCGTGCCTGAAAAGTCAAAAGATACACTTATGTCAACACACATACACCGAGCAATAGGAACCGTAAATTTCTCCCCGATTAGAATTGCTCTTCTTCAGTCGAACCCGTTAATGCCGTAACTGAAGAACTCCCCCCTTGAATCACCGTCGTCACCTTATCAAAATAGCCAGTTCCCACTTCTTGCTGATGAGAAGAGAAGGTATAGCCTTTATTGATAGCGGCAAATTCACATTCCTGAACTTTATCAACATAGTGTTTCATTCCTTCGCCTTGTGCGTAAGCGTGAGCAAGGTCGAACATGTTGAACCACATGCTGTGAATTCCCGCCAAGGTAATAAACTGGAAGCGATAGCCCATGTCTGACAACTCTTGTTGGAAACGAGCAATGGTGCTGTCGTCCAAATTTTTCTTCCAGTTAAATGAAGGTGAACAGTTATAAGCTAATAATTTACCTGGGAATTTGGCGTGAATTGCCTCAGCAAATTGACGCGCAGCTTCCAGATCTGGCTTGGAGGTTTCACACCAAACCAAATCGGCATAAGGGGCATAGGCTAAGCCTCGGCTAATCGCTTGCTCTATCCCTGCAGTGGTACGGAAGAAACCTTCAGCCGTACGCTCACCCGTGATAAATGGCTTATCATAAGGGTCGCAATCTGACGTTAATAAATCAGCAGCGTCCGCATCCGTTCTAGCAATTAAGATAGTAGGAACACCTGAAACATCCGCCGCTAAGCGTGCTGCAACTAATTTTTGGACTGCTTCTTGGGTTGGAACTAAAACTTTCCCGCCCATATGGCCACATTTTTTCACCGCCGCCAATTGATCCTCAAAGTGTACCGCCGCTGCGCCCGCTTCAATCATGTGCTTCATCAGCTCAAACGCATTCAGTACTCCACCAAAGCCAGCTTCCGCATCCGCAACGATAGGTAAAAAGAAATCGATGTATTCTTTATTATCGGGGCCAATGCCATTTGCCCACTGAATTTGATCCGCGCGACGGAATGTGTTGTTGATCCGCTGAACCACGTTAGGGACTGAGTCCACAGGGTAGAGTGATTGGTCTGGGTACATGCTGGATGCTGAGTTCGCATCTGCCGCAACCTGCCAACCAGAAAGATACACAGCTTCAATTCCCGCTTTTGCTTGTTGCAATGCTTGCCCGCCCGTTAATGCACCTAATGCATTTACATAGCCTTTCTTCGCGCCGCCATTCAGCTGTGCCCAAAAGCGTTCAGCTCCTTTACGAGCTAATGTATGCTCAGGATTGACCGAGCCGCGTAATTTGATCACTTCTTCGGCTGCATAAGGGCGAGTAATGCCTTTCCAGCGTGGTTTTTTCCACTCATTTTCCAATTGAGCAATCTGTTCTAAGCGCGATGTTGTCATGATTTACATCCTTTCTTGTTATCTGTCTTTGTAGGGTAATTGAGTGATATCTGCATTCTTCAAGTTGGCTAATCTAGTAATTGATAGCCCGGTATCGTTAAGAACTCGATCAACTCATCTTGGGTTGTGATTCGGCGCATCAGCTCGCTAGCTTCTTTGAATCGCCCACTTTGAAAACGATGGTCGCCAAGCTCTTTTTGGATGACTTGCAACTCTTCATCCAGCATCTCTTCAAATAACGCTTTCGTGACTTTCATGCCGTTCGATAATGATTTTCCATGACGGATCCACTGCCAAATTGATGTCCGCGAAATTTCAGCGGTCGCCGCATCCTCCATCAAACCGTAGATAGGCACGCAGCCATTTCCTGAAATCCATGCTTCAATGTATTGCACCGCCACGCGAATATTGGCGCGCATACCCGCTTCGGTTCTTTCACCCTCACAAGGTTTTAGTAACTGTTGCGCGGTGATTTCATCATCATTTTCACGTCGGATATTCAGCTGGTTTTTTCGCTCGCCTAATGCTTCGTTGAAAACCGCCATGACGGTATCAGCCAAACCTGGGTGTGCAATCCATGAACCATCATGACCATTGCGCGCTTCCAGCTCTTTGTCCGCTTTCACTTTGGCGAGAATCGCTTGATTTTCCTGTGCATCTTTACTTGGAATAAAGGCAGACATTCCCCCCATTGCAAACGCACCACGGCGATGACAAGTTTTGATCAGCAAACGTGAATAGGCGCTTAAAAACTCCTGCGTCATTGTCACCGACTGTCTATCTGGTAAAACTCGGTCAGCGTGCTCTTTCAATGTTTTGATGTAGCTGAAAATGTAGTCCCAACGCCCACAGTTAAGCCCAACAATGTGGTGTCGCATGTGGTACAAAATTTCATCCATCTGGAAAACCGCAGGGAGTGTTTCAATTAACACTGTGGCTTTGATAGTCCCGCGTGGTAAGCCTACATAATCTTCTGCGGCGCTAAACACATCACTCCACCATTGAGCCTCCTGCCACGATTCCAGCTTCGGAATATAGAAATAAGGGCCACTTCCCTTCGCCAGTAATGCCTGATAGTTATTGAAAAAGTAGAGTGCGAAATCAAACAACCCACCGGGTATCGGTTGGTTATCAACAAGCACATGTTTTTCGTCTAAATGCAGTCCACGCACTCGGGCGATCAACACAGCGGGATTAGATTTCAGCTGATAAACTTTGCCATTTTCATTGGTGTAAGAGATTTCGCCGGTGATCGCATCGCGTAAGTTGATTTGCCCATCAATCAACCTTTCCCATGATGGCGATAAAGAGTCCTCAAAATCAGCCATAAATACTTTTACGTTAGCATTCAATGCGTTGATCACCATTTTCCGATCAACTGGCCCAGTAATTTCTATACGACGATCTTGTAAATCGTCAGGAATATTTTGAATCTTCCAATCTGCATTTTTAATGGAATTAGATTCCATAATAAAGTCAGGTAAACTTCCTGCATCAATCTCTTTTTGGCGATGCACTCTATCTTTGAGTAGCTGCTCTCTTCTTGGCAAGAAACCTTCAACGAGATAAGAGAGAAAGCCAATAGAATCAGCATTTAATATCTGTTTTGCTTGCTGAGAAAATGCTTTCTTGAAGGTTAAATCTGAAATAGATAACTGCTGATCCATTGTTTTTTCCTCACTCATGGCTGGCTATGAATTAAGAGTAAACTCAAAAAACAAATAAATCAAAAACGGTTTCCATTTTAATTTAAATTAATTTTATCTACTTGATATAAAAAGAGATATTTACTATTTTTATTTTGCTTTTAATTTCTATTACAAAAAACAAAGTGTTAAATATTAGTTAAATCATAGGGTTGTATATTGGTGGGATTTTTATTGTTAAAAATAAAAAATGAACAAATAGGCAAAAAACGGTTATTTATTCATCTAAATAAAGAAGGGAATCTTGATTTAAAGACCAAATAATTTTGATTATTCAGCCTTATATTCTGAGATATGACCAGTTAACTGGCATTAAGTGAGGTTTTTAATCTAAAGTCGGTTCCATGTGAGTAAGATCAAATGGTGTGATCTGATACACATAATAATTGAGCCAATTGGAGAATAACAAGTGGCCATGACTACGCCAACGAACTTCCGGTGAATTATTCGGATCATCATTTTTGAAATAATTACACGGCAGTTCAGGTGTGATCCCTGCATCCACATCACGCCAATATTCTTGGGATAATGTCTCTGCATCGTACTCAGGATGTCCCGTGACAAATGCCAAACGCTTATCTTTTGATGCAAATAAGTACGCTCCTGCTTCCGGTGAACTGGCTAAAATATCAAGGTCTGTGTTCTGGCGAATATAGTCTTCAGGGAAATCGGCATAACGGGAGTGCGGTGCATAAAAAGAAGCATCAAATCCCCGAGTTAATAACGCGTAAGGCTCTAATGTTTCGTGTGAATATACCCCAGAAAGTTTCTCTTTACGGGTTAATTTAGGTAAATCATACAATACGTTAAGTGCAGCTTGAACAGCCCAGCAAACAAACAATGTTGAAGTCACATGCTCTTTTGCCCATGCAATCACGCGCTCTATTTGTTCCCAATAACACACGTCAGCAAATTCAACTAAGCCGAGCGGAGCACCTGTGACAATTAATCCATCAAAATTTTGGTGTTTAATATCTTCAAAATCACAGTAAAAATTGTTCAAGTGTTCCGTTGGTGTATTCTTAGATTCTCGCTGATCAATGCGTAGAAGCTGGATGTCGACTTGTAATGGCGTGTTTGATAGCAACCGTAAAAATTGGTTTTCAGTCTCAATTTTTTTAGGCATTAAGTTCAGTATCAGTACTTTCAAGGGACGGATCTCCTGAAGGCTGGCTCTTGTCGTGGTCATGACAAAAACATTTTCTTCACGCAAGAAATTAACTGCTGGTAGCTCATCAGGCAGGCGAATTGGCATGGTTCATCCCCTTAAATATACTTTATACGTTTAGACTTCTAGAATGCTAAACAATCTAACCAATGTAACTCTACTTGTCGAGCGTTTCAAAGCAAGTTGAAATAATTTCAAGCGATAGTCGGTGTTATAGGAATATTGAGAGTCTATCAAACTGATAACTCGATGATATCCAGACTTTTTATTACAGCGTGATAGCTAAAATGGCTTAGACTTTTTTGATCTGAAATAGAGAGGATTTTAAGATTTATTGTTTCTGGAATAATGATTTTCGGGTGGTAGGTTTTACATAGTAGCCTTTAAATGCAGGTATTCAAGTACCCCAAACGCAAAAAAGCCACCCAATGGGTGGCTTCTCGGCTAATTTAATGTCTGGCAGTTCCCTACTCTCACATGGGGAGACCCCACACTACCATCGGCGCTACGGCGTTTCACTACTGAGTTCGGCATGGGGTCAGGTGGGACCACCGCGCTATTGCCGCCAGACAAATTCTGTTTATTCCCGTTTAGCCTTTCATTCACTAAACCAGAATATCAATCCTGAACAAGCTGTTGTGTCCACCTCTCGGCGTCTCACACTTTATTGAATCAACGTTAATCTCTCATCTCGAAAACACCTTCGGTGTTGTCAGGTTAAGCCTCACGGTTCATTAGTATTGGTTAGCTCAACGTATCGCTACGCTTACACACCCAACCTATCAACGTCTTAGTCTTAAACGTTCCTTTAGGACCCTTAAAGAGTCAGGGAAGACTCATCTCAAGGCAAGTTTCCCGCTTAGATGCTTTCAGCGGTTATCTCTTCCGCACTTAGCTACCGGGCAATGCCATTGGCATGACAACCCGAACACCAGTGGTGCGTCCACTCCGGTCCTCTCGTACTAGGAGCAGCCCCTTTCAATCTTCCAACGCCCACGGCAGATAGGGACCGAACTGTCTCACGACGTTCTAAACCCAGCTCGCGTACCACTTTAAACGGCGAACAGCCGTACCCTTGGGACCTACTTCAGCCCCAGGATGTGATGAGCCGACATCGAGGTGCCAAACACCGCCGTCGATATGAACTCTTGGGCGGTATCAGCCTGTTATCCCCGGAGTACCTTTTATCCGTTGAGCGATGGCCCTTCCATACAGAACCACCGGATCACTAAGACCTACTTTCGTACCTGCTCGAGCCGTCACTCTCGCAGTCAAGCTGGCTTATGCCTTTGCACTAACCGCATGATGTCCGACCATGCTTAGCCAACCTTCGTGCTCCTCCGTTACTCTTTGGGAGGAGACCGCCCCAGTCAAACTACCCACCAGACACTGTCCGCACCCCGGATAACGGGGCTACGTTAGAACATCAAACATTAAAGGGTGGTATTTCAAGGTTGGCTCCACGCAGACTGGCGTCCACGCTTCAAAGCCTCCCACCTATCCTACACATCAAGGCTCAATGTTCAGTGTCAAGCTATAGTAAAGGTTCACGGGGTCTTTCCGTCTTGCCGCGGGTACACTGCATCTTCACAGCGAGTTCAATTTCACTGAGTCTCGGGTGGAGACAGCCTGGCCATCATTACGCCATTCGTGCAGGTCGGAACTTACCCGACAAGGAATTTCGCTACCTTAGGACCGTTATAGTTACGGCCGCCGTTTACTGGGGCTTCGATCAAGAGCTTCTCCTTACGGATAACCCCATCAATTAACCTTCCAGCACCGGGCAGGCGTCACACCGTATACGTCCACTTTCGTGTTTGCACAGTGCTGTGTTTTTAATAAACAGTTGCAGCCAGCTGGTATCTGCGACTGGCTTCAGCTCCATGGGTAAACCACTTCACCTAATGCCAGCGTGCCTTCTCCCGAAGTTACGGCACCATTTTGCCTAGTTCCTTCACCCGAGTTCTCTCAAGCGCCTGAGTATTCTCTACCTGACCACCTGTGTCGGTTTGGGGTACGATTAATGATAATCTAGAGCTTAGAGGCTTTTCCTGGAAGCGGGGTATCAGCTACTTCGCCACCGTAGTGACTCGTCATCAGACCTCAGCATATAGTGAACCGGATTTGCCTAATTCACCTGCCTACATCCTTAAACCGGGACAACCGTCGCCCGGCCAGCCTAACCTTCTCCGTCCCCCCATCGCAATTATCACCAGTACGGGAATATTAACCCGTTTCCCATCGACTACGCATTTCTGCCTCGCCTTAGGGGTCGACTCACCCTGCCCCGATTAACGTTGGACAGGAACCCTTGGTCTTCCGGCGTGCGGGTTTTTCACCCGCATTATCGTTACTTATGTCAGCATTCGCACTTCTGATACCTCCAGCATGCCTCACAGCACACCTTCACAGGCTTACAGAACGCTCCCCTACCCAACAATATTTACATATCGCTGCCGCAGCTTCGGTGCATAGTTTAGCCCCGTTACATCTTCCGCGCAGGCCGACTCGACCAGTGAGCTATTACGCTTTCTTTAAATGATGGCTGCTTCTAAGCCAACATCCTGGCTGTCTGAGCCTTCCCACTTCGTTTCCCACTTAACTATGACTTTGGGACCTTAGCTGGCGGTCTGGGTTGTTTCCCTCTTCACGACGAACGTTAGCACCCGCCGTGTGTCTCCCGTGATAACATTCTTCGGTATTCGTAGTTTGCATCGAGTTGGTAAGTCGGGATGACCCCCTAGTCGAAACAGTGCTCTACCCCCGAAGATGAGTTCACGAGGCGCTACCTAAATAGCTTTCGGGGAGAACCAGCTATCTCCCGGTTTGATTGGCCTTTCACCCCCAGCCACAAGTCATCCGCTAATTTTTCAACATTAGTCGGTTCGGTCCTCCAGTTAGTGTTACCCAACCTTCAACCTGCCCATGGCTAGATCACCGGGTTTCGGGTCTATACCCTGCAACTCATTCGCCCAGTTAAGACTCGGTTTCCCTACGGCTCCCCTATACGGTTAACCTTGCTACAGAATATAAGTCGCTGACCCATTATACAAAAGGTACGCAGTCACACCACAAGGGTGCTCCCACTGCTTGTACGTACACGGTTTCAGGTTCTATTTCACTCCCCTCGCCGGGGTTCTTTTCGCCTTTCCCTCACGGTACTGGTTCACTATCGGTCAATCAGGAGTATTTAGCCTTGGAGGATGGTCCCCCCATATTCAGACAGGATAACACGTGTCCCGCCCTACTCGTCGAGTTCACAACACTAACACCTTCGGATACGGGGCTATCACCCTTTACTGCCGGCCTTTCCAGACCGTTCTCCTGATGCTAATGCTGATTAAGACTCTGGGCTGCTCCCCGTTCGCTCGCCGCTACTAGGGGAATCTCGGTTGATTTCTTTTCCTCGAGGTACTGAGATGTTTCAGTTCCCTCGGTTCGCTTCGTTTGACTATGTATTCATCAAACGATAGTGCAACGAATTGCACTGGGTTTCCCCATTCGGAAATCGTCGGTTATAACGGTTCATATCACCTTACCGACGCTTATCGCAGATTAGCACGTCCTTCATCGCCTCTGATTGCCTAGGCATCCACCGTGTACGCTTAGTCGCTTAACCTCACAACCCGAAGGTGT
>NZ_WLTU01000008.1:0-2491 GCF_009706275.1 Providencia sp. wls1943 | reverse complement strand
CTATACCAATCGTTAACCCAATCCGTTCCATTGCCCATCATGTCATACAGTTCGATAGGGTTAACCCATTCAAGGGTTTTCAACACACCGAAATCCAGAACCATACTCATGGTCAGGAGCTTTTGCACCTCTAGAGATTGTGAATGCACCATCTATACTGCCATGGTAGCCTCGGGTCACTTTTTCCTTTCCACTATCAGGACCTTGCGGATTATCTTCTGGTGAGTGTTGATAATAATCCTCACTGTACCAATCATTGATCCAATCTGTACCATTGCCCATCATGTCGTACAACCCAATGTGGTTCGGTGCAAAACTGCCGACGGGTTTTCCCCATGGTACAAAGTTTCGTTCAGGATCTTGCTCATAGTGCATTTGATTATCACTGTTACCGAAAATTAAAAACTGCCCCCCACTCCGAGCTGCGTATTCCCACTGGGCTTCCGTGGGTAAATCCGTTTTTTTTCCACTCGACTTCCCTAGCCATTGACAATAGGCTTTTGCATCCCGCCATGAAACTTTTGCGGGGTAATCATCGCCAAGAATATCCCAATAGGTAAGTTCGCTCTTTTTACCCTTAGTGTAAAACTCAAGATGTTCTCTTCCTTGTATATCCAACCAACGGTTAAACTCCCCCCACGTGACCCGGTATTTCCCCATCTTAAAATCGTGCAATGAAACCCAGTGCAACGGTCGGGTCGACGGATCAAGACTATACGGCAGCTTATCTTCCACTAACGGTCCAAAATCCCCCATCTGAAAACGCCCGCCGGGAATAGAAACCATATTATCCATCGAGGTTTGACGCAACTTAACCGATTCAGCTGCTTTTTGCCCACTATCACACCCTGTAAGTATGACTATCAGTAAAGGTGTGTAGAGACGCCATGGCATTTTCATTATCCTAACTCCTTATTGTTCACAAACACGCGCATACAACTGTCGACGTAGATAAAATCGACTTGTTTTAACGGTGTCTGCTGATTCATATCCGTATTTTGCAGAACTTCAAGACTGTTGGGCAGTTGCTGATACAAGGCCGTTAAGTTTTGTCGGTAATGGCTTGGCTCAATCCGGATCTCGGGCGCGGGTATCGTGATGAGCAGGACCGATCACAACATTTTCAATTGTGCGACGAAAACTGTTGACTCGACTTCACAGGGTAGGGTACTTAACCTTTTACAGATTTTCCACACACCGAAACCCTTCACCAAATTCATGGTCAGGGATTTCACCTCCTCGAGAGATCGTAGATGATCCATCCATACTGTCATGGTAGCCACGAGTCACTTTTTTCTCGCCACTCTCAGGACCTTGAGGATTATCTTCGGGTGAGTGTTGATAATAATCTTCACTGTACCAATCATTCACCCAATCCTTCCCATTACCCATCATGTCGTATAGTCCGATAGGGTTCGGTGCAAAACTGCCGACAGGTTTTCCCCATGATACAAAGTTTCGCTCAGGATCTTGCTCATAGTGCATCTGATTATCACTGTTACCGAAAATTAAAAATTGCCCGCCACTGCGCGCAGCGTATTCCCATTGGGCTTCCGTAGGTAAATCTGTTTGTTTACCGTCCGCTTCCCCTAACCATTGACAATAAGCTTTGGCATCCAGCCATGAGACTTGTGCAGGATAATCATCCCCAAGTTCATCCCAATGGATAATTTCACTCTTTTTTCGCTTTGAGTACAATGCAAGCGGTTCTCTTCCCTGCACATCCAGCCAGCGATTAAATTCCCCCCACGTCACTCGGTATTTACCAATCTTAAAATCGTGCAATGAAACCCAGTGCAACGGTCGGGTCGAAGGATCACTGCTGTACGGCAATTTTTCATCAAAAAGTGGTCCAAAATCCCCCATCTGAAAACGTCCGCCTGGAATGGACACCATATTCGCCATCGAAATTTCGCGTAACTGCGCGGCATCCTGCGTTTTTTGTCCGTCATCACACCCCGTTACTGACCCTATCAGCAAGGGCACACTTAAACACCAAACCATTTTCATTATCCTAACTCCTTATCGTTCACAAATACGCGCGTACAACTGTCCACGTAGATAAAATCGACTTGTTTTAACGGTGTCTGCTGATTCATATCCACATTTTGCTGCACCTCAAGACTGTTGGGCAGTTGCTGATACAAGGCCGTTAAGTTTTGTCGGTAATGACCGGGTGATATTTGAATTTCAGTTGTCGTTCTCGAACGATTACAGCGCATACTGGATAAAATATTAATCCTCTCAATGGGATTATAGATTTTCGACACACCGAAACCCATTTCCAAATTCATGGTCAGGATGTTCACCGCCCCGAGTGATCGTTAATGTGCCATCAACGCTGCCACGATAACCACGGACGACTCTCTTCGTTCCGGTTTCCGGTCCTTGCGGATCCTCTTCGGGGGAATGTTGATAATAATCGTCACTATACCAATCGTTAACCCAATCCGTTCCATTGCCCATCATGTCATACAGTTCGATAGGGTTA